>CAVAZS010000001.1:0-109590 GCA_963593385.1 Lachnospiraceae bacterium
TCCCTATATATTTCTTATTCGCAAAAAAACATGCAAATCCTCAAAAAAAGTTAAATCATTTTAAACTTTCGTTACAAATTTTATCCATTAAATTTTCTTTGTTTCTTAAAACAGTATCAATAACTCCGCCACCAATCATGACATCACCATCATAAAATACAGCTTCTTGTCCAGGTGTAACACTTTTAATTGGTTCATCATAAACCACTTTAATTTCATTATTATTTTGTTTATATATCGTAACAGGTTGATCAGGTTGTCTATATCTAAATTTAGCAGTGCAATGTAATTCCTCGGGTATGTCAGCTAAGTAATTCATACCAATAACATTACATTCATCCGACAATAGCCATTCTTGATGATCATTGTCTGTTACATATAGTTCATTTTTAACTACATCTTTACCAACAACAAAGTATGGTCCTGTTCCACCAATATCTAATCCTTTGCGTTGACCGACTGTATAATATAAAACACCTTGATGTTCGCCAACAACACTATGCGTCGCAATATTAATAATTTTTCCTTTTTTCATAGGAAGATAATTACTTAAAAATTCTCTGAAATTTCTTTCACCAATAAAACATATTCCTGTAGAATCTTTTTTCTTAGCAATACTTAAATTTAATTCATCAGCTATTTTTCTAACTTCAGGTTTAGTGATAGTTCCAAGAGGAAACATAATATCATTTAATACTGAACGATTAATTTGTGCTAAAAAATAAGATTGATCCTTATTTCGATCATCTGCTTTACAAACTGCAGCTAAATCATTATATACACCCATTTTGGCATAATGACCAGTTGCGACAACATCAAATCCATTCTCTTTACCATATTTCATAAAAGAGTCAAATTTAATATGTTTATTACATAAAATATCAGGATTTGGTGTTCTGCCCTTCTTATATTCAGATAAGAAAGTTTGGAAAACTTCTTTCCAATATTCTTCAATAAAATCAACTCTTAATAAAGGTAAATCCAAACTATTCGCAACACTTAATGCATCATTATAATCTTGTTCTTGAGTACAAATATCTTCATTTAAAGTAGGATTTCCTAAAATATCATCATTCGTTAAGGAATCCCAATTACGCATAAAAGCACAGGTTACATCGTAACCTTGCTTTTTAAGTAAATATGCAGCGATGGCACTATCAACGCCACCTGATAATCCAACCATTATTTTCATATTATTCTTCATCGTTCTCTTCACTACAATCATCACATACTTCAGGTTCTCTTACTTTGCCACAAACATCCCAATTTGTGCACGTACCACTGCAAAAAGATGTAGGAATTTTTTGTGAGTTATCTCTAGAAAAAGTTGTAATCTCTTCCGAGTCATATCCAACCTGAAAATTTTCTTCATTAAGAATGATAGGTCTTTTTAAAACACTAGGATTCTGTTGAACAAATCGAATTAATTCTTCAACAGTCATATCCTCTATATTAATATTATTTTCTAAGATTACTTTACTCCTTTTTGAAATAATATCTTCTGCTCCATTTTCACTGCGCATTAATAAATATTTAATTTCAGCAGGAGAAAGTAATACTTTAAAAATATTTTTTTCTTTATATTCAATATTTCGATCTTTAAGCCACTGCTTTAATTTTCGGCATCCAGCACATCCTGGAGATGTATATACTACGATCATAATCTACCTCCAAACTAACACATGCTTAAGTATAACAAACTATAGGCCTAAAAGAGTAGTAGCAATTGTAAAATATATTAATAATGCTAAGGCATCAATAATTGTTGTTAACATTGGTGAAGCAACTACAGCCGGGTCTAATTTCAATTTTGATACGATAAGAGTTAAACTAGCCGCAACTACTTTTGCAAAGAATACATCACAAATAATTGTAATCGCAATAACAGTCGCAATAGTTGTACCAACACCATCTAAAATAATACATTTTAAAAATGCAACAGCAGCTAAAGATGCACCAGCTAATAAAGCAACTCTTAATTCTTTCCAAACTACTTTAAAGAAGTCTGAGAACTTAATTTGTTCTAGTGATAAACTACGCACAATTTCCGTACTTGCTTGGCTACCAGAGTTTCCACCCGTATCCATTAACATTGGTATATAAGCAGATAAAATAACATATTTACTTAATGCATCTTCAAAACTAGTAATAATTTTACCAGTAAATGTAGCAGATACCATTAATACCATTAACCAAGGAATACGTTTCTTCCATGTTTCAAATACGCTTGATTTTAAGTAAGGTTTATTGTCACCAGGAATAATAGCAGCCATCTTATCGATATCTTCAGTCGCTTCTTTTTCCATGATATCCATAACGTCATCGACTGTAATAATACCTACCATACGATGTTCATTATCTACTACTGGCATAGCCATTAAATCGTACTTTTTAAATAATTGAACAACTTTTTCTTCATCCATAGAAGTATTGCATGAAATAACATTTTCATGCATAAAGTCACCAATTACTTCATCTGTTTTATGCATTACTAAAGCTCTTAAAGCAACTGTTCCCATTAATAGACGTTTAGAATTTAATACATAACATGTATTAACTGTTTCTGAATCAATACCTTTTGTACGAATTCTTTCTAAAGCTTCTCCAACAGTCATTGTTTCTTTAAGATCCATAAATTCTGTTGTCATCACTGAACCAGCAGAATCATCAGGATATTGTAGTAAATGATTAATATCTTTACGTGTTTCTGGTTTAGCATTAGATAAAATCTTCTTAACTACATTTGCCGGCATTTCTTCTAATAAGTCAGTCGCATCATCCGCAAATAAGTTATCAATAATACTTCCAGCTTCTTTTTCAGAAAGTGATGTAATAATATATTGTTGACTATCTAATGATAATTGAGAGAAAACATCTGCTGCTAATTCTTTAGGAAATAAGCGGAACATGGTAAGCATGTCTTCATCTTCCATGTTATCCATGATATAAGCTAAGTCGGAATCATTCATATCTTGCGCTTTACCACGTAAAACAGAATATTTTTTTTCTTTTAAAAGATTACGAAAAGTTTCTAAATCTTGATTTTCAAATTCTTCTTTGATTTCTTCCATTATTATTTACCTCCAGATTTGATTTTTCATTTGTAAAACACAAGTTTATCGGAACACTACTATCACTCATGAAAAACCACCCCCTTTGGTATTGCAACACAAATTTTATAGAGCCTAATCGTATTAGTCAATGTTTATTTATCATAAAATATTCAGTGAAAATTTAGATATAAATTGAGTAAAAACAAAGTAAATTATTCTAATGGTTTTTGATAATAATTACCTAATACTCGATCAACGTTATGTAATGTAATAAAAGCATGTGGATCTACCCTTCTAATTGAATCTACAACATCTTTTAATTGATAAGTATTTACTGCCATAATCAAAAGCCAATGTTCTTTATTTGTAAATCCCCCTGTACATTTAATTTTTGTTATACCATGACGACAAGTATGGAATACAGATTCACATATTTCATCTGGCATATTCGTGATTATATCTAGTTGACTTGATTTATAACGATTATGCATAGTATTGACTACTTGCGTAGATACAAATTGGAAAATAATAGAATATAGTGCTCTTTCCCAACCAAACAAAATACCTGCTATTGTTAAAACAACCGCATTAATCACTAAAACATAATTCCAAGTTGAAATATTAAATCTCATTGAAAAATAGATTGCAATAAAATCAGCACCACCACTAGAAGCGTTATTTCTTAATGCAATACTAATCGCAAATCCATTAATTAATCCACCAAATACACTAATTAATAGTAAATCTTCTGTAACCATCACTGTAGGTAAAAGTGAAGTAAATAAAGATACTAAAAAATAGTGTAAAATAGAGAAAAACATAAATTTCTTCCCTATTTTCTTAAATACGATAATTGATGTCACAACATTCAAAAACATATAGATAACACTAAAAGATAGTTCTATATGGAAAAATTGTGATAATACAGCTGATACTAATCTAGAAATACCAGCAAATCCTCCAGGAAATAAATTTCCTGACTTAACAAAAACATTCATTCCGCATGAATAAATAAATGCGGAAAAAATAATAAATATTAAAATTTTAAAATCTTTCTTTTCAAACTTAATAAACTGCATTCTCATTCTCCATAATATGGTCCATACGAATGATCGTCTTCCTCTTCTTCATCTAAAGAGCTGTCATAATATTGATAATATTTCTTTTCCATTACTTTAAGTATTGCTTCATGATGTTTTAAAGAAACAATATATAAACAATAAAAGCCATATAGTATCATTACTACCAAAATTACTATTGATAAAAAGTCACTTACTGTTTCAATCATATACTTATCTTACTTCTTTTCACGCCAAACTTCACTAGATAAAAAATCTTCACCTTTTATTGTTTCTGTAGAGCATAAATCAGGGTATCCTAATTGATCTAATACTTCATATACACATAGTGCAACACAATTAGATAAATTTAAACTACGCGCTTCTTTAACCATAGGTATACGAATACAACGATCCATATGATTGAATAAAATTTCTTTAGGTATTCCTGTACTTTCTTTTCCAAAAACAAGATATATATCATTTTCACACTTTGTATAATCAAAATGCGATGGTGCTTTATCTCCATATCGAGTCACATAATAAAAATCACCTTGATTCTTATCTAGAAAATCATTCCAATTTTTATATGTATGCATTTCTATTTTGTCTCGATAATCCATCCCTGCTCTTCTTAAATGTGCTTCATCTAAATAAAACCCTAAAGGTTCAATTAAATGTAAGCGACAATGAAAAGCCATACAAGTACGCATAATATTTCCTGTATTTTGTGGTATTTCTGGTTCATATAACACAACGTTGATCATTAGAATTCCTCTTTTTATTAAAATAATAAAGTATTACAAATATTACTATAACACTAGAAATAAACATAAAGATAATACGTAGTACTAAATCAAAAAAGAATGTTTCAGGTACCATATTTATGAGTATTTCTGTATTAGGGTCTAAGAAAAATAAATCATTGGTAAAAAATAAATAATGAAATTGTATCCAAAAAGAATTAAAGTCAATTGCCGCATAAATTAGAATTGCTAGAATGATTGAAAATAGTATAGCAACACTTCTTTTATAGCCAACATACATATTTGTAATCAGTTGTTTTTTTGTAATTAAACAACTGATTACAAATAATAAACATCCTATTATTACAAGAACATTTCTAACTTTAATTGTATTTAGGTAAAGATTCTTTACATCAACCATATGAGCTTTTTCTCGAGAATCAAATATTTCTCGAACATTACCATTAACTTCATGTTGTACATTCAAATCATCTCTAGAGTCATGTAAGTAATCAAATAACACTTCTGTTGTGTCCCATAAATCTTCTTCACTCATTCCTGTTTCGACACTAGTATTATTTTGAATATATTCTTTTTGATAAAATGATTGATCAAAACAATTTACATCAATAATTGTTAATAGCAATGAAATGACTAAACAAAAAAACGAAATAGAAAAAAGAATTTTATTTTTTCTCATTTAGCCAAGCTTCAAACTTTCTAATTGCTTTGCCACGGTGTGAAATACTATTTTTTTCTTCGTTTGTCATTTCAGCCATTGTTTTATGAAGTGGTGCATAATAAACAATTGGATCATATCCAAATCCATTTGTACCCTTAGCTTCTTTAGCAATTTCACATTCTACAGTATCTTCAAATACCATAGGCTCTTGATTTGGTTCACACCAAGCAATAGCACATACATAACGACAACTTCTGTTTTCTATATTCTCCATTCTTTCTAGAATGATTTTATTTTTATAATCATAAGGTGTATCGTGTCCTAAAAATCTAGCACTATAAACACCTGGTTGTTTATCAAAGGCATCAATTTCTAACCCTGAATCATCCGCAATTGCCGCAATATGGAAAGCATCTACAATCGCTTGAGCTTTAATAATTGCATTATCATGAAATGTTGAACCAGTCTCTTCAGGCTCTTTTGCACCTTCTAGTTCTTTCATACTAATTACTTCATATCCTTCTGGTTCTAGCATAGATTTAAATTCTTTGATTTTACCAGCATTACCACTAGCAATAACTATTTTTTTCATAAATCCTCCTTTAATGAAAATAACAGCCTAAATGACTGTTATTTTATAAGTTATTTAGATAGTTGTTCAATAGAAATATCTAATCTTCTTAATGTTTCTTCTTTTCCTAAGATAGCCGCAATTTCAATTGCTCCTCCAGGAGTAAATTGTTTACCGGAAATGGCTAATCTTAATGGGAATAATACTTGACCATTCTTCATTTCTAACTTAGCAGGAAGTTCCATTAAAACAGTATGAAGATTTTCTTCAGTCCAATCTGTTTGATTTGCTAAAGTTTCTCTAGCAGCTGCTAATGACTTTAATGCAATTTCAGCATTTGTCTTCATCTTTTTATTGATATATAAATCATTTGAATAAGATGGGAATGTATCAAAGAAATCTACCATTTCAGGAATTTCAACTAAAGTAGTAGCGCGTGGTTGTAATATAGCCGCAATTCTCTTCTTATCAAAATTACATTTAACAGTTTCATCAATATATGGTTTAACTAAATCATAGTATGAATCTAAATCCATACCTCTTAACCATAAAGAGTTAATTGATGTTAATTTAACGATATCAAAGATAGCTCCACTTGTTCCAATATGTTTAACATTAAATGCTTGTGTTAATTCTTCTAATGTGAAAATTTCTTGGTTATTTTCTGGAGACCAACCTAGCATTGCAATATAGTTTAGAATTGCTTCAGGTAAATATCCTTTAGCTACTAAATCTTGGAATGAAGCATCTCCATTACGTTTAGATAACTTATTATGTTCATCTTTCATTACAGGTGGACAATGGATATATCTAGGAATATCCCATCCAAATGCATTATAAATTAGGTTATATTTAGGTGTACTACTTAAATATTCCATACCTCTAACTACATCTGTAATTCCCATTAAATGGTCATCAACGACATTCGCAAAGTTATAAGTTGGGAATCCATCAGATTTGATTAAAATAGATTCATCCAATGTTTCATTTTCAACTGTAATATGACCGAATACTTCATCATCAAATGATGTTGTACCAGATGTAGGAATTGTTTGACGGATAACAAATTTTTCTCCTGCTGCAATTCTTTTTTCTGCTTCTTCTACAGAGATATGTTTACATGGATCATCATATTTGAATGATTCACCACGAGCTTCTTGAATTTCACGTTGAGCACCAATCATTTCTTCATCACAGAAACAATAGTGTGCGCCACCTAATGCAATTAATTTTTTAGCATAATCTAAATAAAGACCACTCTTAACACGTTCTGATTGAACATAAGGTCCAACAGGTCCTCCAATATCTGGTCCTTCATCATGGAATAATTTACATTGTTCCATTGTTTTATAAATTACTTCAGTCGCTCCTTCTATTAAACGACCTTGGTCTGTATCTTCAATACGAAGAATAAATACTCCTTCTGGATCTTTTTTTGCAATTAAATATGCCCAAAGTGCTGTTCTTAGGTTACCAATATGCATGTAACCTGTAGGACTTGGAGCAAATCTAGTTCTAATATGTGTCATACTTCCACCCCTTAATTAATCTTTCTCATTTTACTCTATTTCTATATAAAAACAAAGAATACTCGCATTTTTTATTGAAATCATTCATATTCTCGGTATAATAAATATTGCTCATTGGGATATTGCCAAGCGGTAAGGCAACTGGCTCTGAACCAGTCATTCGGGAGTTCGAATCTCTCTATCCCAGCCATATTTAACAGTTAACCTTGTGAAAACAAGGTTTTATTTTTTCTTATGAAAGAACATATATCTTAATCTTCTACGTGAATGTGAAATAAACCATGTCGTTTTTTTCCATGCATCATATTTCTTTTGATCAAATATTGCATCAAATTCACCTATAAATTCTAAGAAATCTCCACCAAAACTCTTTTTAAAATCAGTCTGTCCATAAAATTCATCCTTAGGATCCATGGATCCTGAAATACCTTCAAAATCATAAGTTTTCGCACCAGCTTTATATAATTGCTCAATAACATATGCATGTAATGCAAAAGCACCTCTAAAATTAAGTAATGTCTTCACTGTATACATATTTACATTCCAGACATTCGTACCTTGCATGATAATAAATTTAGCACCAAGTACTTTTTCTTCGTCTATATCTAAGCCCTTTTCATCAATTTCCGCTATTTCCTTTTCCATAGCGGTAATTGTTTTATTTGCTAAATCTATACGATTTTGATCTTTTAATACAGAAATATGGTCTTTTTGTAATTCAATTTCTTTTTGTAAATTTAATTTAGCTTCATGATAATTTGTAGTTACTACATAGTAATGTACTGCATCACCATATATATTCCATAGCTTTTTAAAATAATTTTGATCTTTAGGTTTAAAACCTAATTTTTCAGATAATTCTTTTTGGCTATCAACTAAAACACCTAATTCATCAATACTTGCTTCATGAACTCTTACTGCACGTTGTTCATTTTTATTTAGATAGATGTTGTAACGTTTGATACCTTTTTTTATTTCAGCCCAAGGACGATCTAAATCTAGTCTATAAGTAAAACGACTCATCCAGTTTCCACTATAGCCATAATTATAACCAAGATGCGTAAAGCCATTTTCTTTTAGCAACTCTGTAATATACTCATGATTAAAACCATTTTCTTTTATCTTTCCATTTTTTTCATGTTCTAATCTTGTAATGTTAAAATCCATTCTTAAAAATGCAGAGCCTTTGCTTTTAGCATAATCTTTTAATTGAGAGGAAAAGAAGGATATTAATTCTTTATCTTCAATATCTAAATTGAAACCATATTGAATATAACTATATTGCATATGTGGTATCTTACACTTTTTATGTAACATTACTGCACTAGCAATTAGATTACCTTCATCATCTTCTACTCCTAATAATTCACCTTTTTGATATTCTGGCTTTTTAAAATCAATAAATAAACTTGTCTTAGAATAATGATTTAATGGTGATGCAATCGCAAAAGCATCAAATTTATTTTTATCTACATTCGTAACAAATCTCATTATTTTTTACCCCTAGCTTTCGCTGCTATTTTCAATAATTTTGGATATAAGTTATCAAAAGCATAATACATTGGTTTATTTAGTACTAGATTAAATTCACCAATATATTCTTCAACATTCATCAACCAATTTGATTTGAATAATGTTAAGCCATCATCTAAAGTGCCTTCTATGCCACCAAAACTACATCTTGTAATTCCAAGTTCAACACATTTATCTAAACATAATTTATATAAAAGATAACTACTATACATACGCAAATAATCTGGATTATTTCCCATATAAAATAATTCCATTAGATTGTCATTATAACAAGCTAAAATACCACTTGTGATTACCTCATCTTTTCCTTCACGTTTATAATCTTCTTCCAATTTTTGATATTCTTTTTCATCTTGAGCAATTTCTCTTTCTAATGTAGCTTTTTGTTTTTTGCTAGGATTTAAAGATAATTGTTCTTTTTTTGAAGCAATAGAATCTTCTAGACGCTTTAGTTGTTTAGGAAAATTTAATGTAGCAGACATACATATGCCTTGATTACCATAAACATCTAACATATGTCTAAAGTAGTCTTCACTTCTTAACGCAACTTGCTTTCTTACTTCAGTATAATGCATAGCAATAGCTAATTTACCTACTTCATCTTTTCCTTCTTTTACTTCAATCCCTTTATGAATTGCACTACGAATACATTTAGCTGTCTTGTGTTCAAGATGAACCATATAATCACTTGTTACATCCATTTCAGCATTAAAACGAGGTTGTGTAGCTTCTTCTATATGAATTGTGAAGCCTTTATGTAAACAACCATATTTTTTTAAGCTTTCAATTACATCTAGATTATCTAAAGACATATCTAAATTACGATCTTTATATGCATAAGTTCTTGTTAAAATAGATGGATCAAAACGAATTGCTATTGCATGATGTTTCTTAGCTAATTGCTTAAGATGATTTAAGTAAAAATATACTAATTCTTCATCGTGATAATCCATCACTGGACCTCTAGGAATATAAAATAATGTATGATTTAAAGGCATTTTACGAATCAATACTAATGCTGTACCAACGATTTTATTTTCTAATGTTACACTAGTAAAAATATGGTCCCAATTCTCTTTAACATCTGCCCATAAACTACATTGGAATAAACTATTTTGTTTAGATTGAATAACAAATTCATCAAATTCTTTTAAATTAACTTCTGTATTAAATATATAATTTTTCATAGCTATCTTATTTTATAGCAAACCCACAAAAAATAATAGAAAGAAAAAGATGATTATCAAGTAGAATTCTATTTTCACTTTATATCATCTTTTTCTAATCATTCTAAATCAATGAATTAACTAACTTCCATTTCTTTGATGTTAAATTCATTACCTTGTAATAAATATGTATTAGAGCTTTGACAATGTGGGCATGTTTTACCATATATGATTGTATTGTAATCTTTACCACAATCTTCACAATGTGTAATAGCTTTAATCTTTTCAATTTTTAATTCACACTTTGTCATATTTTCATGCTTACTGACAGCCCAATTCCAACAATCAACTAAATATTTATCAATTACACCACTTACTGTTCCTAGTTCAATTGTAACTGAATCAATATGATTGACTTTATTTTGTTCAGCTATCTTTTCACATTCATCAATGACATGAAATACTACACCTAACTCGTGCATTAGTCATCCACTTCTTTTGGTTTAATATGTAGAGCAATCTTAATTGCACGTTTTGCTTGATATGGAAGAATTTCTTTGAACTTATCTTCAGCTTTAATCATATGTGTAGCTTCTGGATGAGTTCTATGTAGATGAATTGCATCAAATTCACATCTTGTTGTACATAGACCACAACCAATACACTTATGAGGATCTACTACAGAAGCACCGCATCCTAAACATCTCTTTGTTTCAAGACGAACTTGTTCTTCAGTTAAAGTACCTTTATTTTCTTTAAATGACATATCTGGACGTTCAATACCTTTTAAAGGTTCTACTTGTCTATTAGCATGATCATAATCAGTTACCTTAATGTTATTTTTATCAAGTTCAACAAATTGTCTCTTATCTAAACCGATAGTTAAGCTAGCACCTTCGTCAGCGTGAACATGACGATGTAATCTTTCTGCTGCTAAGTGACCTTGAGCAATCGCATCAATAACAAACTTAGGTCCTGTATAAACATCACCACCAACAAAGATATCTTTATCATCTGTTTGATAAGTAATAGGATCAGCTACTGGATAATTACCGTGATGGAATTTAACATTAGTACCTTCTAACATCTTACCCCATTCAACAGTTTGACCAATTGCAAATACAACTTTATCTGCTTTAACTTCAACTGTTTCATTCTCATCATATTGAGGATTAAATCTACCATCAACAATAGTTGCTGTACATTTTTTGAATACAACAGCAGTTACATGACCTTTTTCATCAACTTTTAGTTCTTTTGGTCCCCAAGCATTATTAATTTCAATGTTTTCTTCTAGTGTTTCTGTAATTTCTTCTTTACTAGCAGGCATTGTTTCACGAGTTTCTAAGCAGAACATACTAACTTTATTTGCACCAAAACGATGAGCTGTTCTTGCACAATCCACTGCAACATTACCGCCACCAACGACAACAACATCACCATCAATCTTTTGTGATTGATTTTCATATGATTCTTTTAAGAAATTAACAGCGATATCTGTACCTTCAGCATGATCATTATCAACACCAGGATATCTTCCACCTTGACATCCAATTGCTACATAGAATGCTTTATATCCATCTTTCTTAAGTTCTTCGATAGTGACATCTTTTCCTACTTCAACACCACACTTGAATTCAACACCTAATTTTTTTAGAACATCAATTTCAGCATCAATTACATCTTTTTCTAGTTTATAAGATGGAATACCATAACGCATCATACCACCAGGTTGTGTGTTCTTTTCAAATACAGTAGGTACATATCCCATTGTTGCTAAATAATATGCTGCAGATAAACCAGCAGGACCAGCACCAATAATTGCAATCTTTTGACTCCATCTGTCTAGTTTAACAATTCTTGATGGAGAAGCCGCAATATTCACAGGTGGTACATATCTGTTTTCTTCTTTAATTTCTAAATCCGCAACGAATTTTTTAACTGCATCGATGGAAACTGCTCTATCAATTGTTCCTCTAGTACATGCATCTTCACAACGTTTATTACATACACGTCCACAAATTGCTGGGAATGGATTATCTTTCTTAATTAAAGCAAGAGCTTCCATGTATTTTCCTTCAGCAACTTTCTTTAAGTAACCTTGAACAGATACATGTGCTGGACAAGCTGTCTTACAAGGAGCAGTACCTGTGTCATAACAATTGATTCTATTGTTATCACGATAATTCTCATCATATTTATCTTTACCCCATTTAACAGCATCAGGTAATTCATGACGAGGATATTTAATCTTAGAACCATCAGCTAAACATAGTTTTTGTCCAAGTTTTACAGCACCTGCAGGACATACTTCAACGCACTTACCACAAGCAACACATTTTTCTGCTTCTACTTTTGCACGATATGCACTAGCAGACATATTTGGTGTATTAAATAGTTGTGATGTACGTAAAGCATTACAAATATTTACATTACAGTTACAAATACCGAAAATCTTATTTTCACCATCAATATTTGTAATTTGATGAACATATCCTAAATCTTCAGCTTTCTTTAAAATTGCTAAAGCTTCTTCTTTAGTAATATCATGTCCTTTTCCAGTTTCTCTACAATAATCCGCAAAGTCACCTACACCAATACACCAACTATGATAGTCATCTGCACATCCTTCATTTAAAGCTGCACGACTTGCACGACATGAACAAATTCCAACGCCAATATGACCTTCGTATTTATCTAGCCAATAAGATAATTGTTCTAAATCTACTTTTTTATTTTCTAATGAAATTGCTTTTTCTACAGGAATAACATGCATTCCGACACCAGCTCCTCCAGGAGGAACCATTTGTGTAATGCCTTCAAGAGGAACATAAGTCATTCTTTCAAAGAAACTAGCTACTTCAGGATGTTCCTTCAAACGCTTATTTTCCATTCCAATAGGATCTTCATCCATATTGAATAATTCAGCAGATCCTGGAACAAACATTGGTAATATATATCTTCTTTCTGATTGTGGTGCAGTACGACCATTATGATCATAATGATAACCATAATCATATTCTAATAAACCAATATAAGACATTTCATCAAGAAGTGCTTGTAATTTGTCTTTATCGAATTGAGGATTCTTTTTTGCTATATCACTAAAAGTATATGGCTTACGTAAATCCATTGATAAAGCTACATCAGCCATTTCTTCAGTAACAATTCCTGCAAGTCCCCAATATTCTGGATCCTCTGAAGTAACACTTCCTAATTTATGAGCTGCTACATCAGTAATCTTTTTTCCTAAAGCTAGTATTTTCTTACTAGGATTTTTGTCCCCTTTGTGTGGAGGAACGATATATTTTGACATTTCTGGCATATTTCCCCTGACTCCTTCTTTTGACCAGTATCTTTTACTGCATGATTAAGAAATTCATACTCCTTCAATTTAATAATCATCCTAAAAAGCAAACCAATTATATTCATTTTGGTTTTGAAACTGTTTACATTATACAATGACGTTTGTGAAATCACAAACATTTATTTATTAAGAATTGCTATTTTTCGCATAAAAAAGCCCACTATGTACAACCATAGTGAGCTTAATATCTATGAATTTACGCTGCAAAATCTTTTACAGAAATTGTATAATCATCGTCATTTGCGTCAACAACTAATGTTTTTCCTTCAAGATCTGGATCTTCAATGATTTTTCTAGCAACCATTGTTTCTATAGTTCTCTGGATATGGCGCTTCATTGGTCTAGCGCCAAATGCTTCATCTGTTCCAAGAGATATAATTCTTTCCATAGCT
This sequence comes from Lachnospiraceae bacterium, assembly GCA_963593385.1. Classification (GTDB taxonomy): domain Bacteria; phylum Bacillota_I; class Bacilli_A; order Erysipelotrichales; family Erysipelotrichaceae; genus Bulleidia. The sequence continues at coordinate 14,098 of CAVAZS010000001.1, forward strand.
TTATCCGTAATCTCAAGATGAATATCTTTTTCACTTAAACGATGTTCTAATTGCTTTAAGAACTTATTCGCAATCTTCTTCATGACTTGATTATTTAATGGATTAAAAATGATTACTTCATCTATACGATTAATAAACTCTGGTTTAAAGAAGTTTTGTACTTCCTCTTTATAGTGAGCTTCCCGAGCCTCTTTATCACTATCAAATGCATATTGAGATCCAAGGTTACTTGTCATGATAATAATTGTATTCTTAAAGTCTACAGTTACACCTTTAGAATCAGTAATACGTCCATCATCTAATATTTGAAGTAAGATATTGAATACATCAGGATGAGCTTTTTCTACTTCATCTAATAGGACAATAGAATATGGATTTCTTCTTACAGCTTCTGTTAGTTGTCCACCTTCATCATATCCTACATATCCTGGAGGAGCACCAATTAAACGAGATACAGAGAACTTCTCCATATATTCAGACATATCGATACGAACAATTTTATTTTCATCATCAAATAATTGTTCAGCTAATGCTTTGGCAACTTCTGTCTTACCAACACCAGTTGGTCCAAGGAATAAGAATGAGCCTAATGGTCTATTTTCATCTTGGATTTGTGCTTTAGAACGCATAATTGCATCAGATACAAGTTTTAATGCTTCATCTTGACCAATTACTCTATTTCTTAAAGCATCTTCAAGATGTAATAACTTTTGTCTTTCGCTACTCATTAGACGACTAACTTCAATGTGTGTCCATCTAGAAACAATTTTCGCAATCATTTCTTCATCGACAACTTGTTGAATCATAGAATCTTTTTGTTCAATTGTTGAAGTTTCTTGAATCTTCTTTTCAAGTTGAGGAATAGTCTCATACTTTAATTTAGCAGCCTTTTCGTAGTCAATATCATTTTGAGCTTGTGTTAATTGTAACTTAGCTGTTTCAAGTTGCTCTTTATAAGACTTAACAGCATCAAGTTCAGCCTTTTCTTTTTGCCATTTAGAGAACTTTTCTTCTTTTTCTTCTTTTAAGTTTGCAAGTTCTCTTTCAATATCATTTTTTCTTTCGATTGTTTTTGCATCATCTTCATTTAAAAGTGATGTTTCTTCAATTTGAAGTGTCATGATTTTACGATTTAATTCATCTAAATCAGCTGGCATAGAATCCATTTCAACACGAATACAAGCACATGCTTCATCAATTAAATCAATTGCTTTATCTGGTAAGAAACGATCTGTAATATATCGATTACTTAATATCGCAGCCGCAACAATAGCTTCATCTTTAATTTCAACACCATGATGGCTTTCAAAACGATCTTTTAAGCCACGTAAAATTGAAATCGTATCTTCTACAGTAGGTTCAGAAACCATAATCTTTTGGAATCTACGTTCTAATGCTCTATCTTTTTCAATATATTTACGATATTCATCAAAAGTAGTTGCACCAATACACTTTAACTCACCACGAGCAAGCATTGGCTTTAATAAGTTAGCCGCATCCATTGATCCTTCTGTTTTACCGGCACCAACTAGATTGTGAATTTCATCAATGAATAGAATGATATTACCATCAGCTTTCTTTACTTCATTTAATACACCCTTTAGACGTTCTTCAAACTCACCTCTATATTTTGCACCAGCAATCAAAGCACCCATGTCTAATTCAACTAAGCGTTTATCTTTTAATCCTAAAGGTACATCGCCTTTCATAATACGCCAAGCTAAACCTTCAACAATTGCTGTCTTACCAACACCAGGCTCCCCAATTAGTACAGGATTATTTTTTGTTTTACGAGAAAGAATTTCTACAACTCGGCGAATTTCTTCATCTCTACCAATTACAGGATCAATTTTTCCATCTTTAACATCTTGTACTAAATCATGTCCATATTTTTTAAGAGCATCAAGTTGTGCTTCGCCACCTTTATCTTCCATAGTTGAACCATTTCTACGATCTAACTCAGCATCTTTAACATCTTTTGCTTTGATGTTATATCTCTTTAAAAAGTCTTGAACAATAGAAGCATTTGTTTCTAGCATCCCTACCAAGAAAATGCCTGAAGACATATAAGTGTCTTTATTTTTCTTCATTTCATCTAATGCTTTATTATAAGCTTCACTTACAAAGCGTGAAACATTAGGTTGACTTGAAGAATTAGAAGAAGGAAGTTTATTTAAATAACTTTGAACAAAATTTAATGCATCTTCCTTGTTAATGTTTAATCGACTCCATATTCCATCTAGTCCATTATCTTCTAACATACTAGCCAAAATATGTTCGATACATAATTCACTGTTGTGATTTTCTTGAGCTTTTGTTAAAGCAGCCATAATAATTGACTGCAAAGCTTCTGTCATTTTTTCAATATCCATAATATACACCTCCTATTTAAGGCGATCATCAATATTAATTAAAACGTTTTTTCATCTTGCTCCAAAAACTACCTTTTCCATTGGAATTTTGTAGTGATTGAAGTTCAGCATATAATTCCTTTTCTCGTGGTGATAATTTCTTATCAATCGTTATTTCTATCGTACAAAGTTCATCGCCTTCTTTACCACCACGTAAATCAGGAACACCTTTGCCTTTAAGTTTTAAAATCGTTCCATCTTGTGTACCTGCTGGAATCTTCATTGTTACTTCACCATGAATTGTAGGTACATCAATCGTTGTTCCAATAGTCGCATCAACTGCAGTTACAGGAATCGTAATCAAGATATCTTTTCCTTGTCTTTCAAAGCGGTCATCTGGTAATACATTTACTTGTAAGTAAAGGTCTCCATTAGGACCACCATTTGTACCTCTTTCACCTTTTCCTGGAACTCTTAGTCTTTGTCCAGAATCAATTCCTGCTGGTATCTTAACTTCAACAGTTGTTTTCTTTCTTTCATAGCCTCTACCACTACAGTTAGGGCAAACTCTACGAATCTTCTTGCCAGTTCCTCTACAATCAGGACATACATTTTGACTTTGGAATACACCAAATGCTGTTCTTTGTTGAGAAATTACTGTTCCACTACCATGACAAGTAGGACAAGTTTCTATATCACTTGGGCTATTTGCACCAGATCCATTACAATGGGAACATGTTTCTTCAACATTAATATCAAAAGTTTCTGTCTTACCAAAGCAAGCATCCATGAAACTGATATCAATACGCATCAAACGATCATTTCCTCTTTGAGGAGCATTTGAGCGTCGGCTACTACTAGAAGAGCCAAATCCACCCATTCCACCACCAAAGAATGAAGAAAATATATCATTTAAGTCATCAAAACCTGCTGAAGAGAAACCACTACCAGCTTGTGAACCATCCATTCCAGCAAAACCAAATTGATCATAAGTAGAACGTTTTTGAGGATCGCTTAATACTTCATAAGCTTCATTTATTTCTTTAAATTTTTCAGCCGCATCACTAGCTTTATTCACATCTGGATGATACTTTTTAGCGAGTGACCTATATGCTTTTTTTATTTCATCTTCCGTTGCACTTTTTGATACGCCAAGTACTTCATAATAATCTCTTTTATCTGCCATAGGCTACCTCCTATTGAATTGAACTTGCAAAACTATCTAGCGAATCACCGCCATGGATTCTAACTCTAGGTAATTCTAATAAATCTAAACCAGGTTTTATCCAACCATTGGCTGTTGTAAAAGCCATTTTTACACCAGTATCTCTTAAAATTTCTTTGGCATGTTCATTTACATCGCCAAATGGATAACAATAAACAAATCCACCATCTACATAATCAAGTGACATTTGTGTATCATTAACACCTTCGTCATGATTCATGCATAATAGTCTTCCACCATGGCCCATACCTTCACAACCACCTTGATGTGTTAAGAAACCATGTGATTGTAGCTCAAGACCATCTTCTCTCATTTCCCAGAAATCATAAGATAATGTTGGATCTTCCCAACCGCATATTAGGAAGAGTGTTGCATTCACATTATATTTTTGAAATACAGGGAATGCATATGTATGAACACTAGGATCACCATCATCAATCGTAATTGCTAAGGAATGAGCAGGAATTTGTGCCCTATTCTCCATGAAGTAATATACTTCACGCATTGTTAGAGCCGTATATGCATTACTTGTTAGATAATTAAGTTGTTCATCTAATTCTTTTACTTCAACATAATTTCCATCTTTTCTTGTTTCACCATTATCTTCGTTATAGAAGAAATGATACATAAGAACAGGTATTGCAGTAGATAACTCTTGCGTTTCTCCATTTGTTTCATTTATTTCTTTTACATCACTAGAAGAAATATAATAAATAGCATTTTGGAATAATACGCCATATCGATCATCATCTGTAGAAGGCAAAACATAAATCGTATATGTACTAGATTCATTAAATTCAATTACTGTATTTCCTTTAACATCTAATAAACTATATGAATCATTTGTAGTTAATGCTTGTTGATAAGCAACTAAATGATTTGTATTTTTAAACCAACGATTTGATGCTTGTACGTCTTTCCCATCTACATAATAATTTGTATCTTTGATACTTAATAAGTTATCTTTTCCTTCTGCTACATCTAAATAAGTATTAGCTTTGATTGTACCAATCATATTAAATGAATCATCATATAAATTAGTATCAATAGAGGTTTCAATCTTAGTATCATAAAAACTAGAATAATCAATCTTTTCTGTTTCTTCTTTACTAGATGTTACCTCTTCATTTGTACTAGAAGGAGTTACTGTATTTACTACATCATCTGAAGTTTCTTTTCCAAAAGAACATCCAGTTGCCGTCATAAGACAAATTCCCAGGATTACTCCCAGGAATTTGTTGACGTTACTTTTACTTTGTTTCTTTGAAATCAGCGTCGACGACATTGTCATCACCTGTTGAGTTAGCAGTTGTTGAAGAACCCATATCGCTAGGATTACCTTGTTGTTGGTACATTTGTTGTGCCATAGCATTAGCTGCTTGTTCTAAGGCATCAAGTTTTGTCTTTAGGGCTTCCATATCATTATCATCAATTGCTTTTTGAAGTTCATCACGAAGTTTTTGTACTTCAGCTTTTTGATCAGCTGAAACATTAGCGTTGTCAGCCTTTAGTGTTTCATCAATTTGGTTAATATAAGCTAAAGCTTTGTTCTTTGTTTCGATATCTTCTTTACGCTTGTCATCTTCTGCTTTATGATCCTCAGCTTCTTTGACCATACGTTCAATTTCTTCATCACTTAAACCAGAAGAATTCTTGATTGTAATAGATTGTTTCTTATTTGTTCCTTTATCAATAGCACTAACACTAACAATACCGTTTACATCGATATCAAATGTTACTTCAATTTGAGGTACACCACGTCTTGCTGGAGCAATTCCATCTAGAACGAATGTTCCAAGAGTCTTGTTATCATTAGCCATTGGTCTTTCACCTTGTAATACATGAATATCAACAGCTGGTTGGTTATCTGCAGCAGTAGAGAATACTTGAGACTTGCTTGTAGGAATTGTTGTATTACGTGGAATTAATACTGTCATAACGCCACCTAATGTTTCAATACCTAAGCTTAATGGTGTTACATCTAGTAATAATACATCTGCACCTGCTTCAGCAGCATCACCATTAATTACTGCACCTTGAATAGCAGCACCAATAGCTACACATTCATCAGGGTTAATACCTTTATTAGGTTCTTTACCAAGTTCTTTCTTAACTGCTTCTTGAACAGCAGGAATACGTGTACTACCACCAACTAGTAATACATGATCAATATTACCAGCACTTAGCTTAGCATCAGATAGAGCTTGTCTAACTGGTCCCATAGTACGATCAACTAAGCTCTTTGTCATCTTATCGAATTCAGCTCTTGTTAATTTAGTTTCTAAGTTTAAAGCACCTGCTCCATTAGGATCTGGGCAAATGAATGGAAGAGAAATTTCTGTTTCAAATACACCAGATAAATCCTTCTTAGCTTTTTCAGCAGCATCCTTTAATCTTTGAAGAATCATACGATCATTTTTCAAATCAACGCCATGTTCTTTCTTGAAGTTATCATTTAACCAATCAATAATTATGTTATCGAAGTCATCACCACCTAAGTGTGTATCACCAGCAGTACTTAATACTTCAAATGTACCGTCCGCAATATCTAGAATAGAAACATCGAATGTTCCTCCACCTAAGTCATAAACAAGTACTTTTTGTTCTCTACTTGTATCTTTATCTACACCAAATGCTAATGCACTAGCTGTAGGTTCATTGATAATACGTTTAACTTCTAAACCAGCAATTTTACCAGCATCTTTTGTTGCTTGACGTTGTGCGTCGTTGAAGTATGCAGGAACTGTAATAACAGCTTCAGTAACAGGTTCACCTAAATAACTTTCTGCATAGCTCTTTAAGTAAGATAAAATCATAGCTGATACTTCTTGTGGTGTATATTGCTTACCATCAAGAGTAACCTTTTGATCTGTACCCATTAAACGTTTAATAGAATAAATAGTATCCTTGTTTGTTACCATTTGACGCTTAGCAGCATCACCAACAATACGTTCACCATTTTTATATGCAACAACAGATGGTGTTGTACGATTACCTTCTGGGTTAGCAATTACTTTAACTTCTTTGCCTTCCATAACAGCAACACAACTATTTGTAGTACCTAAGTCAATTCCAATAATTTTACTCATATTCTTTGTCCTCCTAGTTATTCACTTACTTTAACCATGGCTGCTCTTAGCAGTCTGTCTTTTAAGATATATCCTTTTTGTAATACAGCAGTAACCGTATTTGGTTCCACACCATCAATATGTTCACTCATCATTGCTTGATGGTAGTTAGGATCAAATGGTTTATTTAAACAATCAATTTCTGTAACACCTTCTTTTTCTAAAGCTTTAACCAATTGCTTATGAACCATTTCGAATGCTTTACGATATTTCTCATCTGTAGTATCTGTTGATTCAATTGCTAATGCTCTTTCACAATTGTCTAGAACAGGTAATACTTCTTTAGCAAAATCTTGTGCACGATACTTATTTCTCATTTCGAAATCATTGTTTAATCTCTTTTTGATATTTTCCGTATCAGCATATGCTTTTGCATAAGCATTCTTTAAACCATTTACTTTTGTTTGTAATTCTTCGTTTTCAGCTTTTAAAGATTCAACTTCTTTTTTTAATTGTGTAAGTTCATCATCTTCTTTCACTTCACTATCTTCCGTGACATTTTCTTCTTTAATAGCTTCGTTTGAATCATCAACTACTTCTTTTTGTTCTTCGACGGCTTCTTCATTCACCGCATCGTTTTGTGTTTTTTCTTCATTCATTTATTCATCACCGTCTTTTCTTCTATACATTTTTTCTATCATCTGAGCAGCATATTCAATCATTGACACAATCTTGTCATAATTCATTCTTGAAGGGCCAACAACCATCAACTGCCCTGTCTCATTCTCGTTTACTTTAAACGAACTTTTTACAACAGCAACATCATTAAACCATGTGAGTTCTGCACCCTTATTTGTTCTTATCGCTACAGCATTTTCATTTTCATGAACACTACGCCAAACAGTAGAATCATTAAGCATATTCATTAATTCTTTCAATTTGTTAATATCTTCAAATTCTGGTTGATATAACATTTTGTCTTTACCACTGAAATAAATATTTTCACTAGCAAACTTTATAAACGCTTGAACAAATGCAGTAAATAACACTTCATGTTGCTGAATCAATGTGTTAAATGAAGGTCTTAACTCTTCCATTCTTTCAGGTAATTCTGCAATAGGAACCCCTCTTAGCTTAGAATTAATTAAATCTGTGCAACTTTCAATATCTTTAACTGAAATGTCCGTATCAAAGCGGAAATTTTTCGTTTCAGTATGTCCTGTATCTGTCACAAATACGCATACCGCATTTCTTTCATCAAGTGGAAGAAGTTTAATATGTGCTAGCTTTTGTAAACTTGAATCAGGTCCAATTGCACCAGCTGTAAGATTTGTCATTTCTGACATAATATTGCAACTAACTCTAACTGCATCTTCTATGTTTAAAGCTGAAGTATCAAATGCATCTCGAATTGCAACTTCCATCTTTTTATCTATCGAAGAAGAATCAAGCATGTTTTCACAATAGAATTTATATCCTTGTGTACTTGGAATTCTTCCACTAGAAGTATGTGTCTTTTCTAAGTAGCCCATTTCCTCTAAGATTTGCATGTCATTTCGAATCGTTGCACTTGAATAAGGAAGTTTATATTTTTGTTGAAGGGTCTTAGATCCAACTGGTTCAGCTGTACGAATATACTCATCAACAATTGCTTTAAATATTTCAATCCTTCTTGGTGTTAGCATATTTCTTTACCCTTCTTAGCATTCCTTTCTCTCAACTGCTAATAGTATAGCACATTGTTTAGCACTGTCAACTTCAGTGTGCTAATTTCTTCCGACTTTTTTCATGAAAAAAGGCAATCTTGTGAATTGCCTTAAAATTCTTGTTTCACTAATTTCTTTTCTACAATATCTACAATTTCTTTTGGCACAAACGAACTGATATCGCCATGATTTAAAGCTATTTCTTTTACCACAGAAGAACTTAAGAAAGAATATTTAGGTCTAGCAATAAAGAATATTGTCTCGATATCTTCATTTAGTACTTGGTTAGCTGTAGCTTGTTGTAATTCATATTCATAATCCGATACAGCACGAATTCCTCTTACAATCATTTCTGCACCAATTTCTTTAGCAAAATTAACAGTCAATCCATTTCCAATTAGCACTTTAATCTTATCCCTACACTCTAATGAAGAAATACTTTTTTCAATCAATTCTTTTCTTTCTTCTTCAGAGAATATAGATTTTTTTCTAGGATTTTTCATAATCAAAATATCTAATTCATCTACTTTTTTTGCTGCTCTTTCAATAATATCTAAATGACCAATTGTAATTGGATCAAATGTTCCAGGATAACAAGCTTTCATTTAATGATTCACCTTTCTATAATATACAATACGTGTAATGCCATATACAGCTTCTTTATATTTCTCTATATCATTTTTTTGTTCAAAATTTTGATCTTCTTTCAGACACTCTACAACAATTCTTGCGCCATCATTCAATAAATGATTTTCATCTAAAATCGTAATCACTTTTTCATTTTGTTGTAATGCATAAGGAGGATCTAAATAAACTAAATCAAATTTAATTTGATGCTCGATAAAATATTGCAAAGCTTTTGTATCAGGCATACATAATACTTTTGTTTTATCTTCAATATGTAAACTATTTACGTTTTCTTTTATTATTCCAATTGCTTCACGGTTTTTATCTACAAGATAAGCTTTATCCATCCCTCTACTTATTGCTTCAATACCTACTGCTCCACTACCAGAATATAAGTCAAGCATTACACCACCATCAAAAAAGCCACCTAAAGAAGAAAATACAGCTTCACGAACTTTATCTAAAGTAGGTCTAGTAGAATTACCTTTTAATGTTTTAATACTTCTACTTGAAAACTCCCCTGCAATAATTCTCATTCTATCTCTCCTTTATTAAATCTCATGATAACTGCTTGAGCTATACCAATTGCACACATTGTTGAAAGTGTTGAACTACCACCAGAAGAAATCATTAGTAGTGGAACACCAGTTAAAGGAATTAATCCAGTAACGCCACCTATATTAAATAAAGAGTGAATAACAATATACATTGCTACACCTATCAAAATAATTTTTCCTCTTTCACTCTTCATTTTTAATGCATATATAAATAATCTAACAACAATAACCATATATGGTATATAGATTAGTAAAAAGCCAACTATTCCTAATTCTTCAACAACAATCGCTAAAATAAAGTCTGTATTTGCTGCAGGGAAACGTGTATATTTTCGTACAGAATTTCCATACCCTAAGCCAAACCAACCACCAGTTGCAAAAGAAACAAGTCCATTAACTAATTGATATCCAGCTCCATATTGATCGATAAACGGATTTACCGCAGATAAGATACGATTTTTTTGATAAGTCTGTAATGGTAAATGCTTAATTAAAATTGTCCCATAAGGCGATAAAATATAAACAATAAATATAAATAATACGATAAATAAGGTACTTATTATTTTTTGACATTTCTTTAGTTGTGGATGAGTTGGTATTAGTACACAAACACCAGAAATTAAAGCAATAACAACAGCAGAACCAAAGTCTTTTTGTAAAATAATAACGATTCCCACGTATATCATAATTAAGATAAGTGGTCTTTTCCAAATATCACTAGGATTAGAAAATATTCTTTTAATATCTCCTAAATATCCAGCCACAATTAGAATTGCCATAATTTTAGCAAATTCTGACGGTTGAATAGACATTTCTACTCCAGGAAACGGAATACGAATCCAAGCTTTTGAACCGCCACCAGCTGAAAAGAAAATACATGCAAATAAAGCTAATCCAATAATGATAATCCATAAAGAGAATAATGAATTGCTAAAAAAAGAGAAACTAAACTTTGATGCCAAAAAACGCATCAATATGTAACCACCTATTAAAAACACTGCTTGTTTGGCTACAGTTAAAGGTAAATATAATGCATTATTTACGTGATCACTATCTATCGCAATTCCCATTGATGCACTTGATATCATTAATAAACCAAATATTGCAAGGATTAAAATTGAAATATTGATTGCTAAATCTGTACCCTTTGGCATAAAGGATAAATTGAAATTTTTTTTCTTATTTTTACTTGTCATATACTTTGATATTCTAGCACAATCTATATGTTTCTCTTTCCACTTTTTATTAAAATAAAAAATTATATAAATGTATACGCTATCATAAAAAAATATCTTTACAATAAAATAGAAATTACAATAAAATGTACAACGAGGTTAGAAATATATATGAAGATCAATAATGAAACTATTATCAAAGATAACAATCCTTTGATTCGTGAAAAGTCCGTTCCTGTTTCTTTACCATTATCTAAAGAAGATGAGCAATTATTGAGAGATATGTTTCAATATGTTGCTGATTCTATCGATGAAGATAAAGCTAGAGAACTTGATTTAACCCCTGCTGTAGGTATTAGTGCCATTCAAGTTGGAGTAAAAAAACAATTAACAGCAATTATCGTGCATACTATAGATAAAAATGATAATGAAGTAGTATATCAATATATGCTAGCAAATCCTAAAATTGTTTCTACAAGTGTACAAAAAGCATACCTAAGTGGTGGTGAAGGATGTTTATCTGTTAAAAATCCTCATGAAGGATATGTTGTAAGAAGCGCTAGAGTAACAGTACAAGCTTTTGATTTAGTCACAAATGCAAATATAACAATTCGTGCAAGAGGTTATTTAGCAATTGTTTTACAACACGAAATTGACCACTTCTCTGGTAAATTATTCTATGACTATATTGATGATAAAAATCCATTCCCAGAAGTAGAAAATGCAATAGAAATTTAATGATTCCAAAGAATAAACTTATGTTATAATGCGCTTGAATAAAAGAAATTCTATACAAAAATAAATCTAGTCTCTTCACCATCAGTTATCTGTAACGAAATGATTAGTTTTCGTTTTTGTATGTCTTAATATCATCGCAAATAAGTTCATCTTAGAAATAAGATTAAACATATTTAAGAAAGGAGGAGGCAAACAAGCACTATCGAGTAATATATATAGTGTATTCTTGCCATATTTTATGAAAACAAACGAAGCATCAACAAAAAGTAGTCACTTAATGAGACGATCAAGAGTGCCTGATCCAGACTTTAATCAAAATAAAATAAAACATGAAACAGACACCCTAGTCTATGCCATTGGCGGTCTAGGAGAAGTCGGAAAAAATATGTATTGTATCGAACACAACGATGAAATTGTTATCATTGATTGTGGCGTGTTATTCCCTGAAGAAGCTTTATTAGGAGTAGATTATGTTATTCCTGATTATACATATTTAATTAAAAACCAAGCTAAGATTAAAGCTATGGTTATCACACATGGTCACGAAGATCATATTGGTGGTATCCCTTTCTTCTTACAATCTGTACATTTAAAACAAATTTACGCACCTCGTTTTGCCAAAGCATTAATCGAGAAAAAATTAGAAGAACATCGCTTATCTAGAGCTTGCAAAATTCTTGAAATTAACGCTGATAGTAAAATCCATACAAAATATTTTGATATTGGATTCTACAATACAATTCACTCATTCCCAGACTCATTAGGTGTTTTAGTGAATACTCCAAATGGAAGAATTGTAGAAACTGGTGACTATAAATTTGACTTTACTCCTATTGGAGAAAGATCAGATTATCAAAAGATGGCATTCATTGGTGAAATTGGTGTTACCCTTCTTATGGCTGACTCAACAAACTCTGGAGTACCAGGTTTCTCTATTTCAGAAAAGAAAGTTGCTGCTACAATTCTAGAACAAATGCGTAAGACACCAGGAAGATTACTTGTATCTACATTCGCATCTAATGTATTACGTTTAAACCAAATTTTAGAAGCAGCTGTGGCTTGTAATAGAAAAGTAGCTATCTTTGGTCGATCAATGGAAAATGGTTGCGAAATTGGCAGAAAAATGGGTGTTATCAAAGTTCCAGACTCAAGCTTTATTAGTGGTAATGAATTAAATACTTTACCAGCTAATCAAATCTGTATTGTATGTACTGGATCTCAAGGCGAACCAATGGCTGCTTTAAGTAGAATCGCTAACGGAACTCATAAATATCTAAAGATTATTCCAGGAGATACAGTATTATTCTCAAGTAACCCTATCCCAGGTAACGGAACAAGTGTTAATGCTGTAGTAAATCAATTAACTCGTATGGGAGCCAATGTTGTAGTAAATTCTCCATTTACTTCTTTCCATACAACAGGACATGCTCCTCAAGAAGAACAAAAGTTAATGTTTAACTTAATTGAACCTAAATACTTTATGCCAGTACATGGTGAACATAAGATGTTAGTACAACATTCAAATACTGCTCAATTATGTGGTATTCCTGAAGACCATTGTATGATTTGTTCAAATGGTGACATTGTTGTATTAAGAGATGGCGAATGCTTTATCGCTAATGAAAGAATTCAAACTGATGCAATTTATGTTGATGGTAATGATGCAAGTGGTTTATCTACTTCTGTTATCAAAGACCGCCAAATCTTAGCAAATAACGGTCTTGTTGCTGTTATTGTTACAATTGACTCTCGTTATAACAAAATCTTATGTAGACCTAATATTGTTTCAAGAGGATTTGTATATATCAAAGAATCTCAAACATTATTAAAAGAAGCAGAATTAGTTGTTTACGATGCTTTAAAGAAAAAGATGCAAGAACGTACAACATTTGGTGATTTAAAGAATTGTATTCGTGGATCTCTTGAACCATTCTTATATCAACGTACAAAACGTAATCCAATTGTTATTCCTGTAATCTTAAACCAAAAAGCTGCTATGGCTGAAATTCAAGCAAAGATTAAACGAAACAACTCATCAAATAACTAAGATATTAAGCCTCATTTGTGAGGCTTTTTTTATGTATTTTATGCATAAAAAAAAGACCTAGCAAACGCTAAGTCTAATTGACATTTAATGACTATTTAACTTTAACAATTTTCATCATATTAGCACTGCCTTCACCTGTAGGATAACCAGCAGAGATAATGATTAATTGTCCAGGTTTAACACCAAAATCTTTTGCGAATAGTGATGCTAAATCATCATCATTTGTTAATGTATTTTGTACATCAGATAATACAGGAATTACACCCCAATATGATTCTAGTTTATGTTGTGTATCTTTAGTAAATGTTACAGCAATAATTGGAACATTTGGTCTAAATTTAGAAATACGACGTGCTGTTGTACCACCTTGAGTGAAGGCAACAATTGCACCAATATTATCTAATGTTAATGTAGCATCAGAAATGGCAATAGATACTGCATCTTGAACTGTCTTATTACTTGTAGTTCTTAACCAATCAAGTCTTTCTCTATATGGAAGAATCTTTTCTGCTTCTTCAGCAATTTCACTCATTGTTTCGCAAGCTTCAACAGGATAATCACCGGCAGCACTTTCTGCAGAAAGCATAACACCATCAGATCCATCTAATACAGCATTGCATACGTCACTTGCTTCAGCTCTAGTACATCTAGGATTGTGTGTCATAGAATCAAGCATATGAGTAGCTGTAATAACTGGTTTACCAATAATATTTGCTTCACGAATAATATGCTTTTGATAAACAGGAACTAGCATTGTAGGAATTTCTACACCTAAGTCACCACGAGCAACCATTACACCATCAGCTACAGCTAAAATTTCAGAAACATTGTCATAACCTTCTTGATTTTCAATCTTAGCAATAATGTTGATATGAGGTTTACCTTCTTCAATACAAATCTTTCTAATAGCAGAAACATCTGATGCACGACGTGTAAATGAAGCAAAAATGAAGTCTACATCATTTTGGCAACCAAAACGAATATCTGATTCATCTTTTGCTGAAAGGAATGGCATAGATAGCTTAACACCAGGAACGTTACATCCTTTATGTGAACCAATAGGACCAGCAACTTCAACTCTACATTTTAGTTCTGTACCACTATTTTCTAGTACTGTTAATCTCATCTTACCATCATTGATAAGAATTTCGTTTCCTTCTTTTAAGTCATCGAATAATTCTGGAACTTGAATATAGAATCTTTCTTTTGTTCCTTCACATTCTTCTTTTTGAATATATACGATATCACCGATTTCGTAATTTTCTGTCTCATTAATGAAATTTCCTAAACGAATTTCAGGTCCCTTTGTATCTAAGGCTACACCTAAATTAATTCCTGTTTGTTCAGAAACTTGGCGAACCATTTTAATTCTTGCTAAATGTTCTTCATGAGTTCCATGTGAAAAATTCAAACGAGCGATGTTCATACCTGCATGTGCAAGATTTGTTAATGTCTCAACATTATCTGAAGCAGGTCCAATCGTACAAACAACTTTTGTCTTTTTAAATAAATGTCTCATAAATTCCCCTTTTTTATACTAAACGATCAAATAACTTATAAAGCTTACGGCGACTCTTACGAGGTCTTTCTAATGCTTCATCAATTGGTAATGATGTAATTTCATTATCAATAATTCCAACACAATGTCCTCCAACACCTTCCATTAGTAAGTCAACGGCTTTTTCACCCATTCTACTTGCTAACATACGATCAGTTGGTGTAGGACATCCACCTCTTTGAATATGACCTAATACCGTAGCTCTTCCACTAAATCCAGTATTTAAACTTACTTTCTTAGCTAATCCATCAACATCAACAATCTTTTCAGTAACAATAACAATTGCATGATTCTTTTTAACAGCTTGACCTAGATATCTTAGTTTTTCTAAAACTTCAAGTTCATCATAACCAGTTTCAGGAGAAATAACCATTTCTGCACCGCAACTAATTGCTGTATACAAAGCCAAATCACCGCAATGGTTCCCCATTACTTCAACGATTGAACAACGATGATGAGAACTACTTGTATCTCTTAGTTTATCTACATTCTCTACACATGTATGTAAAGCTGTATCGAAACCAATTGTAAAATCAGTACCCGGAATATCATTGTCTATCGTCCCCGGTAGTCCAATACAATTAATTCCTTTGCGTGTTAATTCTAAAGCTCCTCTATATGATCCATCGCCTCCGACAACAACTAACGCATCGATTCCAGCATTTTTTAAGTTTTCGATACATTTGTTTTGAATATCATTTTCACGAAATTCAGGTAAGCGTGCAGAACCTAATTTTGTTCCACCACGATCAAGAATATCAGAAACAGAATTACGACTCATTTCTTCAAAATTTCCATCTAGTAATCCTTTGTATCCATCATGAATACCTACTACTTCAATTCCGTTATTTAAGCCAACTCTTGTAACTGAACGAATTGCAGCATTCATACCTGGAGCATCGCCACCAGATGTTAAAATACCAATCTTACGAATCATAAACTACCTCCCGTAGCAGCAATAATAATAACACTTTCTTGTCAAACCATAAACAACATATATGCAAATTTGTTGATGAAAGCGTTATCTATTCAAAATTTTATTTTTGCTTTAAATAAATTTATTATATTTTTCACAATTTCTCTAAAATATAAAGAAAACTAGCATTTGCTAGTTAATAGATTTAACGATTATAAAGCATGTTTTGGACAATTTTTTACACACTCAAAACATAAAATACATTCTGTTCCATTCTTTCTTTTTCTAGAACTATCCATCACATCAACTTCCATTGGACAGACCCTTTTACATTTACCACAAGAGATACATTTTGATTGATCAGGTTTAATTCTAAGCAACGAAAAATAACTCATTGGTTTTAGAAATACAGTAATAGGACAAAAATATTTACAAAATGCACGATTATCTTTGAAATAAAAAGCAAAAGCAATTCCAATTATATAGTAAAGAATATTTCCAATGATAAATGCATAAAACATGATTTGTTCTTTATTTGTTACATGTAATAAGAATAATGTACAAACAAAAATAAATGAACATGCAAATGTAATATAACGAATATACCCTAATTTCTTTCTTGGATAATTAGGAACTTTATATGGTAAAAAATCTAATATCATTGCAGTCCAACATGCATATCCACACCAACCTCTACCAAAAACTAAAGGTCCAAATATTTTAGCAACCGCATAATGTATCGTCGCCGCATCAAATACACCACAAAACAAATAATACCAAAAGCCTTCTATTTGCATGTTTTCTCTGCTAATTATTCCTAAATAGATAAGTATATACATACCAACTAGTAATTGTGTTATTCGTCTAGCATATTTATATTCTTTAATAAATAGAAACAATCCTAGAGAAATTGATATGCCAATATAGCTAAAATTGAATAAATAAAATATATTACTTTTTGTTAGCCATAAAGTAATCGCAACAGACTCAAATATAGTTAACATCACTAGTGGAACAAAATATTTTCTCAACATATTCATAAAACAATTATGAATCAGATAAACTTTTAAAACAATATTTTCATTAACAAAAAAACCAGTATTCAAACTGGTTTAAGATTTCTTTTTATAAAGAATATTTCCTATAGCTTGTATTGTTTGTACAAAGACTATTAAAAGAACTGAAGTGACAAATAAGTAGTTCATATCATAAGATTGATATCCTTTACGTATAGCGATATCTCCTAATCCTCCACCACCTAATGTACCAGCCATTGCACTAGCACCAACCATGTTGATGATTAATAAAACTACACCATTTAATAATCTAGGCACAGATTCTTTAAAATATACTCTAAAGATAATTTGCATATCTGTAGCACCAAATGATTTAGCAGCTTCAATAACCCCTGCATCTGTTTCTCTTAAAGCATTTTCGAATACTCTTGCTATAAAAGGAATGGCATAGATTGTTAAAGGAACAATTGCTGCAGTTGTACCAATTGATGTTCCTGCAATACTACGAGTAATAGGAATAACAATAACCATTAGGATAATAAATGGGAAAGAACGAAATACATTTACAATTGTATCTAATACACTATAAATTGCTTTATTTGGCTTTAAACCATCATCTGCAGTTAATGTTAATATAACAGCAGGGATTAAGCCTAAAATAACCGCAATAAGTGTAGAAAAGAACACCATGTATAATGTTTGCCAAGTACCTTTTAAAATAATATCAAACATCCTATAGTACCTCCCATGTTACATTTTTAGATTCTAAGAAAGCAAATACTTTAGGTTTATCTTCTTCTTTAATATTTAGAATTAATGAGCCAAAGACATTGTCTCTAAAATCTTCTAGTTTTGCCCAACAAATAGAGAAATCTATTCCTAGTTCTCTAGCCATTTCTGTAATCACAGGTTCATCTGAAGAATCGTTTGTAAAGAATAACTGTACATTAACGCCAGTTGTAGGTAACATTTGTCCTTCTTCACCTAAGAATTTCTTAATATCTTCATTTGGTTTTACAAATAACTCTTCTGGTTTACCTTCAGCAAGTACTACACCATGTTTTAAGAAAGCTACTCTTTCGCATATTTGTTTAACAACTTCCATTTGATGTGTAACGATAACAATCGTAATACCAAGTTCTTCGTTAATCTGTTTTAATAAATCCAAAATACCTCTAGTAATACGTGGATCTAATGCCGAAGTAGCTTCATCACATAATAAAATCTTTGGATCATTAACTAATGCTCTAGCAATCGCAACACGTTGTTTTTGACCACCGGATAAGTTTGCTGGTTTTTCATGAATTTTATCTTTTAAACCAACTAGTTCTATTAAGTGTTCTATCTTTTCTTTATTTTTTTGTGTATTAGGATTTTCACCCCAAAATCTTAAAGGTAGAGCAACATTGTCATATACATCTAATCTTGAAAGTAAGTTGAAATTTTGGAAAATCATTCCCATGTTCTTTCTTAAATTTCTTAATGCTTTCTTATCTGTAATATCAACCACAGTATCCCCTACTGTTATTGTTCCTTGTTCATATGTCTCAAGTCCATTTATACAACGTAATAAAGTAGATTTACCTGCACCAGATTGGCCAATGATTCCATATATTTCTTTTTCATGAATTTCAATATTAATATCTTTTAATACTTCTAATTCACCAAAGCTTTTTCTTACATTTACAAGTTTAATCATATATACTCCTTGTTTATTCTACATAAATATTCAGAGGACAAGTCCTCTGAATATACAATGATTTATTTTTTGTTAGTCTACTGCATTACCAGCTTCATCAATGAATGAAGTGATAACTGATCCTTTATAAGTATCTTCAATATATTGTTTTACTTCATCAGATGTAATAGCTTCAACTAATGCTTTTGTCTTTTCACTTTCAAGATCTTTGCTGTTAACAACGATATAGTTAGTTCTTCTAACACTTGTTTCTGTATCAAATGATTCAACATAGATTGCTGGATGACTTGAAGGAAGTTTAGCTTCTAATGCATAGTTACCATTAGCTACTACTGCAGAAACTGTCTTATCATCAATTTGTAGAGGAACTGAAGCAGCTTCAACAGTTACAATTTCATATCCATGAGGATTTAATTCAGCATTTCCATTAAATGTTGTTTCTGTAACATATTCATCAGTACCAGGATCTTCTAATAAACCTGCTTGAACTAATACTCTTAAGCCTCTATCTAAGTTATCTGCATCATTTGGAACTACAAGCTTTGCACCATCTTCTAATTCAGAAATATCAGATAATGTAGCAGAATAGATTCCCATTGGTTCAATATGAACACCAACTGCAGCAGCTAAATCAAAATCAGAATGTGATTCATTTTGATCATTCATGTAACCTAATGTTTGGAAATAGTTCGCATCAAGTGAACCTTCAACTAATGCTGTATTAGGTGTTACATAATCAGTAAATTCTGTAACTTCTAATGTCCAACCTTCTTTTGCTAATACATCTTTTACGACGTTGTTTAAGATTTCAGCATGTGGAACTGCAGTAGCACCAACTTTGATAACTTTATCTTCAGTAGAAGAACTTCCATCTGTAGAAGCTGTACTACTTGATGCTGAGCTTGATCCACAGCCAACTAAACCTAATGCTAATGTTGTTAATGCGATTTTTCTAATAGTGTTTTTCATTTTAAATTTCCTCCGTTTTTCTTTTTTTCTTGAAGTAGGACGGGGTGCTTTTTATTGCTCTAGAAACAAAAAACTACGCCCCTAACAATAAGGGCGTAGTATATATACGCTGTACCACCTTAATTTAAAATAACCTCACGATTATTTCCTCTTCAAGTACGCTGAATAATTTCAGGTATACTCTATGTCTGTAACGGGACATCCCGGCATAGCCTACATTGTCGACTACGCAGCTCCAAGATCATGTTCAATTTAGATACGCTTGCTCTTTTTCAGCTTACCAGAGCTCTCTAATGAAGTTTCACTAAACTTACTCTTCTCTTCATTGCTTTTATGTTTTATATATTAATCCTATTTTTGAAAAATACAATACTTTTTTCAAAAAATTTTTTTATTTTTTCATTTTTAATGAAAATTAACCTTTATTTAAAATTCTTCGATCTTCCGCAATTAATTCAATTGGTTTAGATAATGCTTGTATTCTTTCTAATATTCGCATTGCTTCATAGCGATCTTCCCCTTTATTACTGAAAACATAATGTTCTAGTAATGTTTTATGATCTTCATTAGATGTAAACCAAGTCATGAGATGATTTTGCATTCTAGCATCTAATATTCCTAGTAAAACACTACGATATTTTTCTGTAACATTCTCTGCACCAATATCATCAAAAACTACAAAGTTTGCATAAGACAATCGATCAATTTCATTTTGTGAATCAATATGAAAATTACTAATTCTTTCTGATAA
The DNA here is from genome assembly GCA_963593385.1 of Lachnospiraceae bacterium. Classification (GTDB taxonomy): domain Bacteria; phylum Bacillota_I; class Bacilli_A; order Erysipelotrichales; family Erysipelotrichaceae; genus Bulleidia. Next base: position 34,501 of record CAVAZS010000001.1, read on the forward strand.
TCTAGAACATTGTACAAAAGCTACCTTACGTTTATTTTGACTTGCTTCATTTAAAGCACAAGCAGCTAAATAAGTTTTACCAGTTCCCATGTTTCCATATAAGTAAATTCCATCATTATTTTGATAAGCTTTCATTACAGCACTTAATACACTGATATAGGCTTTTGATTCTTGTTCAAGTTTCATATTTGAAAAACTGACAGTGTTATAATCTGTTCCTAAATCACTTACTAGATAATTTTTTAAATGTGCTTCTGCTTGATCTTTCTTTTGTGCAAAAACACATCGAACAAGTTCATCCTCTAATATTCCATTATAAGAAAGTGATTCATAAAATCCTTTTTGTTTTTGTTTACAATATGTTAATCCTAAGCAATTCTTACATAAGTTTTTTGTTTCTAAATATCGATTTAATCGATAAGGATGTAGCTTTATTTCTTCTAGAGGAATATGTTTTTCACTTAATAAAGATATAATTTCTTGGTTTTGTGATAAAGCTTCTATTAATTTATTCCGCGAAGAATCATCAAATGACTTTGATTCAAAATTAATCTTTTGCATACTATTCCCCTTTCATTTGAGATAACATTTTTTTCACTTCTTCTAAATCAGCTCCACTTGCTACTTCCGTTTCTTTTTTATCATTGATTTGATTCATATATTCAGGTAAAACAGCTTGTCTAGAGCCATATGATTTAGTAAATGAACGTTTCTTTGTTTCTTTTATAGCATCTTCTTTTGTCGTGACATTATCTCTTGCCCATTCCCCTGCAACCATATCAACAAAGTTTTTCACAAGTTTATTTTGACTCTTCTTTAATACATACTCGATTAGAACATTAATAACCTCATTAGAGAAATGCATTTTCATCGATAAGTCTTCTAATATCTTACGGTCATTAAGTGATACTTCAGCACCATTTTGTTTAGCTTGTAAAAAAGATACTGGTGGTAAACTGTATGGATCTTTTGCTGAAGTAATATCTGGTTTAGATTTTTGTGCTAAATATCTTAAATTATCTTGATCAAATGTCATATTTCTTAGATTAATCGATCTTTGCACTAGTACTCTCATTTTATCTGCAGATAAACCATGTACTGTTGCTAATTTTCCAATTAAACGTAAATTATCTTCTGTTCTAAGTTCTGCCGGAAATACTAATGTACTAGTTGTTGCGAAGAAATGATCATAATCAAAATTAATTTGTATTTCATCGTCTGAAAATTCATATCTAGGTTTAATCTTGCTATATTCAACACTTGCATCAAACTGATTTTGCGTAGCAGAATGATATACAATTCGTGTAATTTTATGAAAATCATTTGTAGATATCGAAGATGATTTATAGCTTTTAATTCTTGCAACAGTTGTATCAAATTGTTTCTTTCCCGTGATTTGTAAATACTGTGACATCATTTCATTGCTAGCAATAAATTCATCTTCATCAAGTGGTGCATGTAGTGCGTAAATATATTTATTTTTCGGTTCTATTTCTTGAATATAAGTATCTAATAAACCATATTCTTCTAGATGAATTCTAGCTCTTTCAATATCTTCAACACCAAGATTTAAAAGGTCAGATAATCTTTGATGACTATCAAACGTTTTTTGTAAGAGTGTCTCATTATATAAAGTCATATATAAAGCTAGACCGTTAACAGTAACTAAAGGTTGATAAAACAAATATAAAGTTCTAAGCATTGAAGAGCTTAAATAATCCGTACTTTGTACACGATATTGATCTTTAATTTTTAACTCCATTTCTTTTCTCCCTTAGCCATCCTAAAACTTCTTTATTCAAATCTTTTAGTGAACCATTATTATATAAAACATAATCAGCTTTTTGAATCTGTTCATCTTTATTTATTTGTGTTTTTAAGCGTGCTTCAGCATCACCTCGACTAAATTCTCGATATTCCATCAAACGATTTATTGCGACTTCATCGTCACATGTAACAACAATCACTTCATCAAACAAATCTTCCCACTTACATTCAAATAATAAAGGAACTTCTGCACCAATAATAGGAACATCTTGATGCTTATCAAAGAAATTTAACATTCCTTCTTTTATCGCTGGATGCATAATTTCGTTTAACAATTTTCTTTTTTCTTCATCATTGAAAATTACAGATGCAATTTTTGCTCGATCTAAATATCCATTTTCATCTAATACTTCACTACCAAAAGTATCCTTTATTTTTTTACAACAAGGATGATAATCCATGAGACATAATTTAGAATATCCATCACAATCAAATATAGGAATATTCATTCGCTTAAATAATATTGATACTGTAGATTTTCCTGAACCAATCGTTCCTGTTATTGCAAACTTCATAATTTCTCACCTTTTTTGACATTTTGGACAATAATAACTACTTCTTCCTCTAATCCATTTTACGGTAATTATTTCATTACATATACGACAATTTTTTTGACTATGCACATTACAAGATAATTGAAATTCACCTGTAACACCTAAGCTAGATGTATATGATCGTATTGTTGTTCCACCAGCATTGATAGCTTCTTGTAATATGCGTTTTGTTTCTAAAACTAAATGTTCTGCATCTAATTTAGATATTCTTTTTGTACTTCTTGGCGGTCTAATTCCACATGCAAATAATATTTCATCAGCGTAAATATTACCAATACCTGCCACAAAGCTTTGGTCTAACAAAAATGCTTTTATCGGTATATCTTTTTGATGACATTTTTCATAAACATATTCTTTTGTAAATTCATTAGAAAATGGTTCTGGCCCTAAATCATGAAAATGACTAAAATCATAATCTATAGGATATACTTCCATTCTTCCAAATTTACGTGTGTCATGATACTGAAGCTCTTTCCCATTACTTAATGTAAATACAACATGTGTATGTTTATTAATAGCTTGATTTTGATCCACATAGTAATACTTACCTTCCATACGAAGATGAGAAACTAAGACTACATGATCCATATAAAATAATAAATATTTCCCTCTGCGACTAAATCTTCTAAAGTGTTCATGCATTATCTTATTTTTGAAATCAAGAATATTTCCAACAACAATTTTTTCATAATAGATATGTATATCCATTATCTCTAAATCTTTTATTTGATTTTCTAATGTACGAACAACTGTTTCTACTTCTGGTAATTCAGGCATTATTTAGCCTCATACCAATTAGAGCCAATAGAACATTCTGCAGTTAAAGGAACCTTTAATTCCATTGCATGAGTCATACCATCTTCTATAATTTGTTTCATGACTTCTATTTCATCTTTTGGTACGTCAAATATCAATTCATCATGTACTTGTAATATCATTTTAGACTTAACATTTGCTTCTTTCATTTTTTGATTAATGCGAATCATTGCTAATTTAATTAAATCCGCTGCCGATCCTTGTATAGGTGCATTCATTGCGGCTCGTTTACCAAATTCACGAATCATATGATTTTTATCATGTATTTCTGGTATATCTCTACGTCTATTGCATAATGTTGTTACATAACCATTTTCTTTACAACTTTCTACTAAAGAATCCATATAAGTTTTAATTTTAGGATAAGAAGCATAATATGACGCAATAAACTCACTAGCTTCTTTTCTTGTAATACCTAGTTGTTCTGCTAAACCAAAATCACTTATTCCATATACAATACCAAAATTAACTGTCTTAGCTCTTCTACGTTTATCACTGTCTACTTCTTCTTCAGGAATATGGAAGACATCCATTGCTGTTTTTGTATGAATATCTATATTTGAATTAAACGCATCAATCAATGAATCTTCATTAGCCATATGTGCTAACATTCTTAATTCAACTTGGTGATAGTCACTTGAAATTAATACATTGTTATCGCTCGGTAAAAATGCTTTACGAATAATTTTACCTTGTTCATCTCGAACAGATATATTTTGTAAATTTGGTTCAGAACTACTTAAACGACCAGTTTGCGTTGCACATTGATTGTAGATTGTATGAATACGACCATCTTTTTGTATATATTTTTGTAAGCCTTCCGCATATGTACTATAGATTTTTTGTATCTTACGATAAGATAAGATTTTTTCAATTATTGGATGTATACCATTCAATTTTTCTAATACTTCCGCAGAAGTACTTCTCTTTTTACCACTTGGAAGACCTAAATCATCATAAAGAATTGTTGCTAGTTGTTTTGGAGAATTTAAGTTAAATTCTTTTCCTGCAAGTGTTGTGATATCGACTTGTAAACAATCCATTTGTTCTTTCATATCTTTACTAATATCAGCTAAAACATCTTGATTACAAATTATTCCTGTATCTTCCATTTCACATAAAATATCTGTTAAAGGTAATTCCATATCGTAATATAACGATTCCATTTGATACTCTTTAATTTTGATCATACCTTCTTGATATAACTCATAAATTGCTTTTGCTCGTTCACAACTATATTGTATTTCAGCATCTAATTCAGGAAGTTTAGGTTTATTTGTCTTTCCAAATACATCTTCAAATGTAGAAGTAAAAGTAATACCAAAATGATCAAATATTTTATCTGTACTTGTTAGAGAAGAATCCACTAAACTAGCAATAATCATCGCATCTTCATGAAAATAGCATTCAATCTTAGTTCTTTCTAATAAATGCTTATTCCTTTTAATGTCATAACCAATTTTATTAACTTCTTTATTTTTGAAGTAAGACAATAAATTACTATCTTTTAACACATCTTCAACAGTGATATAGAAAACTACATCGTTAAATGCTAAAGCAAATCCATAAATATTTGCATGCATAAATGAAGCATTATCTTCTTCTATGAAGATTGAACATTCTTTATCTAAATATTCTTTTGGCAAGCTAGTAACATGTTTAAATTCTACCTGTTTTGTCTTTATATCATCAAAAGTATTTGGCGTAATAGCTGTTTCACAAAACTTTGAAATATCTACATTATTTTCTTCAATTGCTTGGTTAGAAACTACATTTGTAGCAAGTTTACTTTGATATTGTTTAATAAGAGATTTCATGTCTAATGTTTCAAAGAACTTAATTAAACAATTATAATCAGGTTCAAATTTACAATCTTCTAATGAAAAATCTAATTCAACATCTGTTTTAATTGTCGCAAGTGTCTTGCTTAATATAGCAGACTCTTTACCTGCGACTATCTTTTTACCTGTAGCTCCTTTAATTTCATCAGCGTGTGCTAAAACATTTTCTACTGTTTCATATTCAGCTAGTAGCTTTAACGCAGTCTTTTCACCAATACCACTTATGCCTGGAATATTGTCGCTATGATCACCCATCAAGCCTTTTAAATCAATAATTTGTGAAGGAACAATCCCCATTGTTTCTTTTAAAAAGCTAGGAGTAACTTCATCAAGTTCTGTTAACCCTTTTTTCATGAGTAATACTTCAATATTGTCATCAACTAATTGTAATAAATCGTGATCACTACTAAAAATATAGGATTGACAATCTTTATTTGATTTAGCCATCGAACCAATTAAGTCATCTGCTTCGATATCCGCTTTTTCTACCCATTTAATATGAAAACTATCTAAGTAATCGCGTACTAAACTAAATTGTGCAACTAAATCATCTGGTGCTGGTTTTCTACCACCTTTATAATCAGCATATAAATCATGTCTAAACGTATGTTTACCCGCATCAAAAGGTACAAGAATATAATCAGGTTCTACTTTATCAATTGCCTTTTGCAACATTAAAGCAAAGCCATATATCGCATTAGTTGGTATACCAGAGCTAGAAGTCATTGGTTTACCATATGCAGTTGCATAATATGCTCTAAATAACATTGAATTGCCATCAACTAATAATAATTTCTTCATATCTACCTCTTTTCAAAAAAAGACGCAATCATGCATCTTTAATTTCGATCCTCAACCATTAATTCTAATACTTGAAGATTTTCATACATAATTGAAAGATAATCTTTACCACTATTGTTTTCTTCTTCTGTAAGTGAAGATAAATTGCTTAGTTCAACACGAGTTAAACCTAATTCTTCTTGAAGTTTATCAAATAGTTCGATCATATCTTCTGTCATATTTGGTTCATAGACAATATATTTTACATTGTCATCAATAATTCTTTGTTTAATTGCCTCAAGTTGAGTCTCATTTGGTAATACACCATATTTAGATAAAATAACAGGATATACTTCAAATCCATATGTTTTTTGCCAGTTTCCAAAGCTTGCAGTCATAGATACAAAGCGAATCATTTTATTGTTATTAAAAATAGATGTAGATAGTGATTGATATTGAGCATCAAGATTAAATAAATCCGTTTCTAATTCTTTTAAGTTTTCATCAAATACTTGTGCTTTTTCAGGATATGTACTATCTAACCACTTACATATATCTTTAGCCATACTTAGCATAACAATTGGATCAGTCCATAAGTATAAATCAATTGTATCTGTATCGATATTATCAAAAGAACTATCGTTATAATATGGTCCTTCAATATATGTAACTTGTCCATCTGTAACAATTGGTGTATATCTTTGAAATTTATAAACTGCATTTAAACTAGATAAATCTAATTTTGTTACTTCTGTTTCATTAATATCTGCTGAGTATACAGAAAAATATGGTTCAAGCTGTCCAACATGCATAAGAACAGCACTATCTTTTAATATTTCTTGATAATTTGATTTCAAAGTAGCTCTTTGAACAATAGTATCATCTTGTATTGATTCATAGCTGATTGAATCATCGACTAATCTACTTAATAAATATTGAATTGGATAAATGGTATAAGCAATTTTTGTTTTGATTGGTGCACACCCTGTAAGTAAACTACAACAAAGTAGTGCTGATAAGAAAAGACATAAAGTTTTTTTCATCAAACGTTTACCTCCACTTTTTCTTCTTGTAAATCTTCAGAATGAATAATCACTCTTAATGCTAAATAAACAGGAATACCTAACATAATTCCTAATGGCCCACCAATTGTACCACCTGCTAAAATAGCAAATAAAGCCCATAATGGCGGTATTTTCACATTTCTAGAATGAATCATTGGGCTAATCACATAAGCATCCACATTAGATAAAATAACAATCATCACGATCAAGATAAGCACTTTATTAAATGGCAATGTCATTGATGTAAGTATACCGATGATATTGGCAACCGTTCCACCAAGGTAAGGTACAATTAATCCAATAGCATATAATATAGCAATAATCATCCAATCATGATGTCCTATAAGCATATATAGAATTGAATATTCAATAAATTTAATCACCATCAATATAATTAATGAGCTTATGTAATCACCAATTTCTTGGCTAATTTTGTGTAAATATGCAGGATATATCCTTCTAATCTTAAATGCTATACGATATATGCTTCCTGCAATTTTTTCCCAATCATAACACATATATAAAGACACAATAAATGTCAAAATGGATCTAGTTACAGCACTAATTGTATCTGAGAAAACTTTAGGAATATTTAAATTTGAAGAAATCAAATTTTTCGTATTATTTAAAATAGAAATTACTTCTTTTATCGCTTCTTGAGTCCATAAAGGTGTTGTACTTTCGGAAGCTTCACTATATAAAGCATACAAATTTGTAATACCACTAGTCATCGATGTAATTAAACTAGACATTCTAGAATAAATCATTGGAATTAAAGTAAATATTAACCACATAAATGCTATAGCCATAAAAATATAAACAATTGGTATAGAGAAATTACGTGAAACTTTCTTCTTTTCTAAAAATAAAATCAAAGGATGTAAAACATATGCAATCGTAAAACCATATGCGAATGGTTGTAAGATATACCAAGCCTTTGATAGTATTCCCTTCCAAACAACATCTGTTTCTTTTAATAAAAGAACAATTAAAAGAATGGATACTATTTTCAATAAACTTCTTAATCCTATATCTTCATTCAGTTTTTCAAAAAAGTTAGATATGATTTTCATAACATCTATTTTAACATTATGCGATAGGATTGTGTCACATCATGATAAACTTATGTTAAAATTCTTGTATGAAAAACTTAGATATTACATTTTTGATAGCTATAGCTATCGCCATTATTGGTCTAATCCTATTCTTTAGAGGAACAGGATATCACTCACAAACAAAGAAGATTTATGCTGTAATCATTCTTGTAGGACTAGCAATTATTGCTTATTTCTTCCCTTTACCAAGTTGCATTGCATTAGGATTAATTGTCGTACTATATTACGGTCAATACCATAAAACAATGTCATCGTTAAAAATGAATGTTGGTGAATGGGAATATTACAAAGATTTCGAAAAGAATTACGATCCTAGTAATGAAGATGAATCTGGATGCTATGTCATTACAACATATGATGAAAAAGATCCTAAAAACTTAGAAAAATATATTACTGCATATGTTGGTTCATCAAAGAAAATCAACAAAGAAATTCATTCTGTATTAAACAGTAAGATGTTAAGCCGTGTATATAGTGATATAGAAAATGGTAAAGAAGTCTATATTCATATTATTCCTACAGACATCGATCAACTCGACGCAAATCAACAAAAATTAATTGATTTATATAAAGGTGTTCCTTATTTAAAATCCTTTAATGAAGTAAAGAAAAAATAACCATCAAGACTAACTTGGTGGTTTTCTTTTACTCAATACAAGAAAGAAATTTTTTACATCTTCGGATTTGATTTTCAATAGTACGTCTATTTGAATCAATAATAATTTTATATCCTGTAATAAATGTAATTTCAGTATGAAACGCATCTATTGTTTTTGTTTGTAATATTTTTTGGTCATTGAGCCAAACACAGTCTTTATCTTTCATACTTAACGTAGGAAAAAATACAATTCTACTTCTCTCGTTAATGAGTACTGCCGGTTTTTGCGTAGAACCTGTCAGAATATTAAATGCTTTCATTCTACCTATAGCAGTTGATCCATTATAAATACACCAATGTTCAATCAAATCCATTGGTTTTTCTTCTAAATACATTACTTCTCCATCTTCAAGATGAGCTATCGTTTTCTTATTTGATTCGTCATATTTTAATAGTGCAATTTTACGGAACATAATCATGATTCTTTCTAAAAATATATAAAAGTTACTAATATTCTAACATAATTCAATTTTAGAATTTCTCCTTCTACTAATAATATTCGCAAGAATTCATGAAAATCCTCAAAAAAAGAGTGAAAATTTAATTTCACCCTTAATTTAATCTATTTATTTTTTCTTTTCTACTTCTTGTAAAATAATTTCTTTGATTGTTTCTACCGCTTTATCCGCATCATTGTTATAAACAACATGCTTAAATGTAGGAGCCAATTCCATTTCTAGTTTTGCTTTATTGATACGAAGTTTCATACTAGCTTCATCATCTTTATAAAGTGAAGAAATTTGATTGATCAGTTCTTCTTCATTTTCTGGCATAACAAAGAAACTAACTGCCTCTGGAAGATTCAATAAGATTGAACCAGCACCTTGTGCCTCTACTTCAATTAATACATTCTTACCAATCTTTAATAAGAATTCTACTTGATCTTTAGGAGTTCCATAGTAGTAACCATTAAATTGTGCATATTCAAGTAATTCTTTGTTTTTTACTGAATCTGCAAATTCCTTATAAGTTACAAAGTAATAATCTTTACCGTCTACTTCATTCTCACGACGAGGTCTAGTTGTTTCAGAAATAGAATAATTAAGTTTTAAATCTGGATCATTTAATAGTGCTGCACGAATTCCTTTTTTTCCTACAGAACTAGCACCAGATAAAACAACTGCAATACCACGAGCCATATTTATTCCCCTCTCTTTTCTATATTATCTATCCTTTATCGTAAATCATGCAAGAGACAATACGATCACCAACATGTACTGGACGAGGTGTTTCCTTATGACATCTTTCTGTAGCCTTTGGACAACGTGTTGCGAAAGGACATCCTGCAGGAGGATTAATTGGGCTAGGAATTTCACCTTCTAGAATAATACGTTGTTTACTCTTAGCAGAATCAGGATCTGGAATAGGAATAGCAGATAATAACGCAACAGTATAAGGATGTAATGGTCTATGATAAATATCATTACTATTACCTACTTCTACCATATGACCTAAATACATAACACCAATCTTATCAGAAATATGCTTAACCATGCTTAGATCATGAGCAATAAACAAATAAGATAATCCCATTTCTTTTTGAATATTTTCAAGTAAATTAATTACTTGGGCTTGAATTGATACATCTAGTGCAGAAATAGGTTCATCACAAACAATAAATTTAGGATTAACAGCTAAGGCTCTAGCAATACCAATACGTTGTCTTTGACCACCAGAGAATTCTGCTGGATATCTTCTAATATGGTCAGGTTTTAAACCAACTATTTTTAATAGCTCTACAACACGATCTTCTCTTTCTTGATCTGTATTATAAATATTATGAATAATCATAGGTTCTTTAATAATTTCACCTACAGTCATTCTAGGGTTTAGTGAAGCATATGGATCTTGGAAAATCATTTGCATATCTTTACGGAACTCTTTTAATTCTTTTCCTTTGATTTTTGCAATATCTTTTCCTTCAAATTCAATAGAACCAGCATATGGCTCATATAATTTAACAATTGTTCTACCTAGTGTAGTCTTACCACAACCAGATTCACCTACTAAACCAAATGTCTCATTAGGCATAACATCAAATGAAACATCATCTACTGCTTTAACGATTTGTTTTTTGGCAAATACACCTTTTGTAACATCAAAATATGTTTTAAGGTTGCGTACACTTAAAATTGGACTTTCACTCATTTTGCCACCGCCTCTTTTTTTAGTAACCAGCAAGCACATTCATGTGTTTCACTGAAACTTGTAACTTCTGGAAGTTCATTCTTACAAATTTTCATTGCTTTAGGACAACGATCTACAAAAGGACATCCTTTTGGAGGATTTAACAAATCAGGTGGTGAACCAGCAATAGGTTGTAATGGTTCATCATCGTCATCTTCTGGGTTTGCAATACAATTTAGTAATCCTTGAGTATATGGATGTTTAGGGTCATAGAAGATATCTTTATCAGTACCAATTTCTACAATCTTACCACCATACATTATTGCAATACGATCACATAACTTAGCCACAACACCTAAGTCATGAGAAATCATAATAATTGCAGAATTACTTTGTTTCTTTAGTTCATCAATTAATTCTAGAACTTGTGCTTGAATCGTAACGTCAAGAGCAGTTGTAGGTTCATCAGCGATAATTAATTTAGGACTATTGGCTAAAGCAATCGCAATGACAATTCTTTGTCTCATACCACCTGAAAATTCAAATGGATATTGCTCAATTCTCTTTTCAGGAGAAGGAATTCCAACCTTCTTCATTAGTTCAATTGCTTGTTTCTTAGCTTCTTCTCTAGAAACATGATGGTGATTCATAATAGGTTCAATTAATTGTGTACCTATTTTTAAAATTGGATTCAAGAATGTCATAGGATCTTGGAAAATCATTGCCATAGTATTCCCACGTAATTCTTGCATCATTTTTTCATATTCTTTTTTTGTTGCAAAATTTCCACGTGAAATATCTTTCCCATCAAAAGATACTTTACCACTTGTTACTTGTGCATTATCAGCTAAAAGACCAATAATTGTATACATTGTCTGACTCTTACCAGAACCAGATTCACCAACGATACCTAAAGCTTCACCTTGTTCTACATGAAACGAAACATTTCGAACTGCTTTTACAATACCTTGGTCTGTTTTAAACTGTGTACATAAATCTTGTACTTCAAGTAATGCCATATGTTCAGTCACCCCCAAAACGTTAATAGAGAAAAATAACACTAAAATCTCTATAACATAATCGATAGAATACACTAATTTTTTACGTATTTCAAGAATTTTTTCACTATTTTACTGAAATATTTTCATTTTTCTTTTCAATATTTGTGATAATATTTTCATGTATATGTATTTAGGAGGCATTATATGCAATTTGATTTATCTAAAAGATATTGTTATTACTTCAATGAAATTTCAAAGATTCCTCATGGATCTAGAAATGAAAAAGGTATTTCTGATTTCATTGTAAATTTTGCAAAGGAACATAACTTAACTTATAAACAAGATGAAGTTTACAATGTAATTATTGAAAAGCCCGCTTCAAGTGGCTATGAAGATTCTGAACCAATTATTTTACAAGCACATATCGATATGGTTAATGAAAAGAATAAAACTTCTGATCATGATTTTGATAAAGATCCATTAGATTTATATGTAGATGAAAATGGATGGTTACATGCAAAAGGAACTACTCTTGGTGCAGATGATGGTAAAGGTGTTGCTTATATGTTAGCAATATTAGAAGATGATTCCTTAGCCCACCCTTTCCTTCAATGTTACTTTACATCAATGGAAGAAATTGGATTACTAGGTGCTGTCAATCTAAAAGCAGAAGATGTTAAAGCAAATAAGATGATTAATCTAGATGGTGGTGGTGAATTTGTCACAACAACAAGTTCTGCTGGTGGTGCGAACGTATTTGTTACAAAAGAAGTACATTTTGAAGACAATACAGATGCAACATATCAATTAGAAGTTAGAGGTTTACTTGGTGGTCACTCCGGAACACTTATCCATACAGAAAAAGGAAATGCAAATATTATCGCTACTAGAATTTTAAAAGAATTAGAACTTAAAGGTTTCGATGTAACATTAGTATCATTTAACGGTGGTCTAAAAGATAATGCAATACCTCGTGAAGCAGATGTTGTATTTACAAGCACTACCCCTTTTGAAGAATTAGAAAAAGAAGCAACAAAGAGTATTGCAGGAATTTGGAAAGAATTAGAATTTAGTGATGCGGGATTCAATGCAAAAATTGTTCCTATTGAAACAGCAAGCAAAAAATTTAACAAAGAAGATTCAGAATGTTGCTTGAATTATGCATATCTAACACCTAATGGATTCCAACATAAATCAATGGCAATTGAAGGATTAACGCAAAGTTCTACTAACCTTGGTGTAATTACTACAGATAATCATTCTGTATTATTTGATCACCTAATCCGTTCTAGCATAGACGCATCTACTTTTGACTTACTTCATAAGATGGAAACCTTAGCCAACTTATTTGGTATGACTGTAGAAGCCAATACGAATATCAAAGCATGGTCATTTGAAGCTGTTTCTCCAATGCGTGATTTATATCGTAAGATCTTAAAAGAAAGAGGCTTAGAATTAAAAGAAGTCGCAATTCATGGAGGACTTGAAACTGGCGTATTTAAAGGCTTAAATCCAAAATTAGATATCATCACAATGGGTGCGATATCTGAAGGAGCTCATACACCTGATGAAAAATTAGATTTAGCATCATTTGATCGAACATATACAATACTTTGTGATTTCTTAAAAGAAAGTAAATAACTCAAAAAGACTGCTACTCATCAATAATGATGAATAACAGTCTTTTCTTTATTGTTTATAACAAATTTGTTCAATTCTATCTAAGATTTTATCCATGCCCGTATGATTAATATTAGAACAAGGATATAAGCTTTCTTTAGGAATACCTAATGTCTTAGATATATTTTGTAAAGAGTTAAATAATTGGTTATTAGATAACTTATCTGCTTTTGTACAAGCTCCTAATATAGCGATATGAGAATTTCTAGCATATTCAACCATATGAATATCATCTTCATTTGGTACTCTTCTAGAGTCTAACACAATAACCATTGCCTTTAAGTTTTCTCTTCTAGAAAAATATGTTTCCATAAGATAACCAAAATCTATAGCTGATTTATCGCCACCTGAGGCAAAACCATATCCAGGTGCATCGCAATAAATATACTTATCATCGATGTTAAAGAAATTTAATAGTTTTGTTTTACCAGGTGTTTTACCACTATATGCAAGATTTTTACGATTCGTCAAACTGTTAATCAAGCTACTTTTACCCGAATTACTTCTTCCAACAAACACAATTTCTGGAAGACTTGTTTCAGGATAATCTTTTAAGAACTTACCACTTGTTACAAATTTTGCGTCGTAATATTTCATGCTTTTACGAGTGCTTCCTTAAGCACTTGATCCATTGTTTCTACAGGAACAAAAGTTACACTTTCTTTTACTGTATCAGGAACATCATCTAAATCTCTAACATTAGCTTTAGGAATTAGAATCTTTTTAATACCTGCACGATGAGCAGCTAAACTCTTTTCTCTTAAGCCACCAATTGGTAATACATTACCTCTTAAAGTAACTTCACCAGTCATTGCTAAATCACTATGAACAGCTTTATTACTTAAAGCAGAAACTAAGGCAGTCGTTAATGTTACACCTGCACTAGGTCCATCTTTTGGTACAGCACCTTCTGGAACATGGATATGAATATCATGTTCACTAAAGAACTTAGGATCAATATCATATTCTTTTGCATGAGCTTTAACATAGTCTAATGCAATTTCAGCACTTTCCTTCATGACATCACCTAATTTACCAGTCATGATTAGGTTTCCTTTACCTTCAAAGTAATTCACTTCTACAGATAAAACATCACCACCAAATTGTGTATAAGCAAGACCTGTCACAACACCAACTTGATTCTTCTTTTCTTTCACACCATAATCAAAGATTTCTTTACCAAGCCACTCTTTAATTACTTTTTCTGTAACTGTAACAGATTTTTTACCATCATTTAAGATAGCAAGTACTGTCTTACGACATAAAGAACCAATTAATCTTTCTAATTGTCTAACACCTGCTTCACGAGTGTAATGACGAATTAAGAATAAGATTTCTTTTTCTTTTAGCTTAAATTGAGTAGATTTAAGACCATTCACTTTGATTTGTTTAGGAATCAAATGTTCTAAAGCAATATGAACTTTATCTAATTCTGTATAAGAAGGAAGTTCAATAATCTCTAAACGATCTTGTAAAGGAGCTGGAATATTATCTAAATAGTTTGCTGTAGCAATAAACATAACTTTAGATAAATCATATGCTTCTTCTAGATAGTGATCACTAAATAAAGCATTTTGTTCAGGGTCTAATACTTCTAGTAAGGCACTACTTGGATCACCCTTGTAGTCATATCCCATCTTATCAATTTCATCAATTAAGAATACAGGATTAATTACACCAGCTTGTTTCATTCCTTGAATGACTCTACCTGGCATTGCTCCTAAATACGTTCTTCTATGACCTCTAATTTCAGCTTCATCTTTCACACCACCTAAACTCATTTTCACAAATTTACGGTTAATACTTCTAGCAATAGATTTAGCTAAAGATGTTTTACCAACACCTGGTGGACCAACTAAGCAAATAATAGGAGCATTTAATGTGCCTGTCATTTCTTTAACAGCTAGATATTCCATGATTCTTTCTTTAACTTTCTTTAGACCATAATGATCTTCATCAAGTATCTTTTGTACTTCTTTTAAATCACGATTATCTTCAGTTGTTTCATACCAAGGAACATTTAGTAACCATTCTAGATAGTTTCTTGAAACACTAGCTTCACTACTAGCTTGAGGAATCATTTCATAACGTTTTAATTCTTCACGAGCTTTTTTCTTTACGTGTTCTGGATAAGGATTTTTTTCAATCTTATCTCTTAATTCTTGTGTATCATCAGAGAAATTAGAAACATCTCCTAATTCTTCTTTGATAGCTTTTAATTTTTCACGTAAATAATATTCTTTTTGTGAATCATCAATTGATTCTTTTACTCTATCATTAATGTCCGCTTCAATTTCATTCATCTTTTGTTGTTTTTCCAATTCATGAATGATCATGAGCATTCTCTCATTAACATTTAATTCTTCAAGTAATTTTTGTTTTACGGCTATATCTAAAGGAAAATATTGGGCAAATTGATCCGTTAATGATTCAGCACTTACACCTTGAGTTAATGTATTTAGTACATCTGATGGGAAAGCTGAAGCTAAGTTACCGAATTTACTAAATTCTTCAACAATCTTTTTTACATATGCTACTTCTTCTAGTGAATCACCTTTTTGATCATCTAATGGTTCAATTGTACCAACCATCATTTTATCGTCTTCCGTAATTGAAATTAATTTAGCACGTTTCATCCCTGTAAAAGTAACACGCATAAAACCATCTTTACGACGTACCACTTTTATTTTACTTAATGTACCAACTTGATAGATGTCATCAATTGTAGGATCTTCTACCATGATGTCTTTTTGACATGAGATAAATACCATATTGTCATATGAATTTCCTGCTTCTTGAACAGCATTAATAGATTTTTGACGACCTACTTCTACCATTACATCTTGTCCAGGAAAAACGACAACACCACGAGTACAAATAACTGGTAAATATAATGTTGGATTCTTACTCATATATAACCTCCTTTTTGACAAAATAAGACGCTTTCTAGCGTCTTATTTATTCATATACTGTAATTTGTTGTTACTCTGCGCTATTTTCTTCAGCTTTAACAACGTTTTTGTTTGCTTTATCTTTAATGAAATCAACAGCTAGAGATAGTTTTAAATCATGCTTAACCATTTCAGCATCAAGAGCTTGTTTTACTTTTCCAACTTCCATTTGGTATTGATCAGCAATCTTCTTGAATTCTTCTTCTACTTGTTCTTCAGTTGGAAGTAAGTTTTCTTTCTTAGCTACTTCGCCTAATACAAGACGTAGTTTAACTTGTTTTTCAGCATTTTCTCTATAGTCTTCCATTACTTGTTCTACAGTTTTACCCATAGCTTTAATGTAGTCATTAAAATTCATACCAAATTGTTGAACTTGACCAGCTAGTTGGTTAACTAAGTATTGTTCTTCTTGCTTAATCATTGATTCAGGAATTTCAACTTCAGCTTTTTCAGTTAAGCTATTCATTAATCCTTCTTCAGCTTCGCTTTCAGCAGAGTTCTTCTTGTTTGTTTCCAAACGTTCACGAACTTTAGCTTTTAAATCATCTACTGTTTCAACACCTGGGATATTTACATCTTCTGCAAATTCATCATTTAGTTCAGGTAAAACTTCACGTTTAACTTCACTTACATGAACTTTGAATACTACTGCTGCACCCTTTAATTCTTCAGCAAAGTAATCTTCAGGGAATGTTAAGTTGATATCACGATCTTCACCAGCTTTAACACCAACTAATTGATCTTCAAAGCCAGGGATGAATGAATTACTACCTAATACTAAGTGGTGTCCTTCAGCTTTACCGCCATCGAATTCTACACCATCTTTGTATCCTGTATAGTCGATTACAACTGTATCGCCATTTTCTGCTTCGCCTTCAACTGTTTCCATTTCAGCATAAGTCTTACGCATTCTATTGATTTCTGCATCTAATTCTTCATCAGATACACTTGTTTCTTTAACGTTATAATCTAGACCTGTATATTCGCCTAATTTAACTTCTGGTTCAACTTCAAATGTATAAACTAAAGTTGCACTATTAGCATCCATGCTCTTAATGTTTACAGATGGTTGTGAAATAGGTTCTACACCTGCTTCTGTCATACCAGAAATTAACCATGCATTTAAGTTAGCATCAATTGCTTCAACCATAACTTGGTTTTCGTTAACATATTTCTTTAACATATTTTCAGGTACTTTACCTTTACGGAAACCTGGAATGCTAACGTTCTTAGCTAATTTCTTGAATGCTTTATCTAAAGCATTTGTCCATTCTTCACCAGAAACTGTTACTTCTAAGTCTCCAGTTGATTTTTCTTTTAAATTAAATACTGCTGCCATTTTATAAGCTCCTTTCAGCTATATTTCTTTTTAACTGTAACAGTATATCAAAAATATCTTTTTTCTGCTACAAATTACACAGAATTAGCACTCTTTTTATCTTCGTGCTAAATCAGCATAAAACTGAATTTTGGCACTGTCAAGTACAGAATGCTAATTTTTATCATTTTCTTCAATTTCAGTAAGTAAATTTTCAATTTCTTGAACTATTTCATCCTTTAAATATTCAGCTTCCTCTTCTTCATAAGTTAAAGGTAAATATAAGTATACTTTATGAATCAATATGCTTTTAGCAAGTTGAAATACGGATGGATTTTTCAAATATTCATCTTGTAATAAATCTAAAGCTTTTAATAAACCTTTACTTTTTGTCACAGGAACTACTTCATCCGCAAAGAATGTATATTCAATTCCATCTTTCTTTAGTGTGAATTCATCATCAATTTCTTGTTCAGCAAGAGCTTCAATGATTAGTGCTGCCGCTTCTGGACAAGGATCTTTTCCTAAATAGTTTTGTAATTCTTCAACACAACTTCTAAGATTACGATCTTGTAATGCATTAGCTGCAGCGAGTTGACTTTGCGCTTTACCATGTCTTAACTTAGACAAAAGATCTTCTAAACTTTCTTCATGAAGATTTCTTTTATCACTTTTTGCATAAGCTAAATCTTTCTTTAATTTATGCAATGTTTCTTCAACATCTTGTGGAATATAAGGCATAGATAATTCTTTTTTCAAAAGATAATCAGCTTCTTCTATTTCGCCTTTGTTCATTGCATTTTTAATTTCTTCAATAATCTCGTTATAATAATTTTCCATATTTTCACTCTTATCCAACATGTTAAATATAACAAAAAATCGCTTATTCAGCGATTAATAAACTAAGTGGCGTCCACGGAGGGATTCGAACCCGCGACCACTCGCTTAGAAGGCGAGTGCTCTATCCAACTGAGCTACGTGGACAACACAATGTATTATATCAAAGATTTTCTAATCTTGCAATGGCAAAATGTAATTTTTTCTTTCAATTTTTATTTTTTCATTTTCTAGTGTAATAATCATATAGCTTGGAGCACTTCCATCACGATTACACCAAATACTACCAGGGTTAAGTAATAAGATACCATCTTTCTCTGCTTCAGAATAACGATGTGTATGACCAAAGCATACAATATCGCACCTATTTATTTTAGCTAAACGAATTAAACCATCATAACCAAAATAAACACCTTGACGATGTCCATGTGTTAACAAAAAACGATGTTTCCCTACTTCAAGAACTAATGTTTCGGGATAATCATAATCATAATCATTATTTCCTCTTACTCTAGCAAACCCACTTAAACTTTTATAAGGCATCTCACTATCTCCACAATGAAAGAAGTAGTCCGCATCACGATAGTGTCTTTGTAGTTCTTGTAATGGTTCATCATGATAATGGTTATCACTCACAAGAATAATCTTTATTTTTTTCATAAACGAATAGTACCAAAAAAAAGAACAGTTGAAAATAGTAATCTTTTGTCGCTAAAATATATTTAGGAGAAAATTATGAATCTATACCCTTATAACTTATATATATTAGTTGTCGCCTTAATCATTTTACTCATCTATGTTTGTTTAACATTAAAAAAGATTAAGCACTTATCTAAAAATATTCAAAACAGTTTATTAAAAGTAACAAATATCCAAACGAAGACAAATACCCTTCTTACAACTGTACTAACAAAAGTTTCAGAACAGAAAGCTATTTGTACAAGTGCCCTGAAAGCAATTAAGATTTATGCATTATGGAACGCAATATTTAAGGACTATAAGAAACAAGAATCGAAAGGAATGAAACAACTACATTCTTCCGCAACACATGTTATACAAAAAAAACAAGCAAATACTTTAGTTTATCAAGCACTTGCTCGTATAATTTCTGAATAGATGTAAATTTACATCTATTTTTTATTTTCATTATATTCTTTAAAACTCATTCCTTTATCATGCATATCTTTTGCTACATCTATGCCTACATAACGATAATGATAACTTTCTACTTCATGATCAGTATTACTTTCATCATATGTTTGAACAAAGCCAAATTCCCATGCATGATTTTTTAACCATTCTGCTTGTTCACTTAAGCTAAAGCTATCATCTAGTAAACCATTTACTGAAAAATCTATAGCTAATCCTAATTGATGTTCATCATGCCCAGGTTTACTTACAATTCTACTTGCATCATCACCTAGTTCAGATTTTGCATCTTCATATAGAATCTTTTGACTTTCATAAGAAATATAACCGCTAGTTACGACTAATCCACCACAACCGTTAGAATTTTCAATATCGTTATTTATTGAATTACATAATTCTAATAATGGTTCCTGTACTCTTTCATTCACTAATATTGTATAGCTACTAGGAATTTGTTCATTTAATTCTTGTAAGTTATTTGGAATACGTGTACTAACTGTATGAGTATCATCTAAATAAACATCTGAAAAATTAGCATTTTCTACAAGCTCTGAATTTTCACTATAAACATCACTTTTTGTTAAATATGCTTCAATATCATCAAAAGAATAATGTTCTAGATATTTTGCTAGAGTATCTACATCCATATAATCTCTAGTCTTTTCAACCATTTCTACTATATGATCTGGTGTTTCCATCCACATTACTTCACTTAATTTTTTATATTCGATAGAATGATAAATATTAAAATCATCTGCTTTAATAAAAGAAATAAATACATTTGGTGCAATCGAATATTCAATAATATAATCTATTTCCTCTTTATTTAAATATTCTTTAATTAACGTTCTACTTCTTTCATCTTTATAAGGATAACGTGCTAATTCATCATAATGAATATTCATTATGGATAAGCAAGTTATGGAAATACATATAATGGATAATACAAAAATGGCAGTCCATTTCTTTCTTGGTTTTTCACTTAATAATTCTACTGTTTTCATAATCGCTATCTATTATATCATTCTTGCATATGTAATGCTTCATATACTTTTTCTGCAGTTTCTTTTGGCACTACTTTCGCTATCTCTTCTATTGAAGCTGTTTTTAAATTGGTAAAATTGCCAAAAGATTTAAGTAATAATTTCTTTCTCTTTGGTCCAATGCCTTCAATTTCATCTAATATAGACTTAGTTTGTGCCTTTGTACGTAATTTACGATGATAAGAAATCGCTACACGATGTACCTCATCTTGCATACGTGTTAATAAGAAAAATAAAGAACTATTCTTATCAATTTCAAAAAGCTCACCATCTTCATCCATCAAAGCATTTGTATTATGATGATCATCTTTTACAAGCCCCATAATCTTTATATCAAGTCCTAATGAATCGATAATTTCTTTAGCCGCATGAATTTGTGGAGCACCACCATCCACTATAACACCATCTGGTTTATGACCATTTTCACTTAATAAACGAAAATATCTTCGATAGATTACTTCTTTCATCGAATCAAAATCCGAGTTACCTGTATGCAATTTAAATAAGCGATAATCTTTCTTTTGAGGATATCCATCTTCATATACAACACATGACGCAACAGTGAATTGACCACTAATATGGCTATTATCAAATAATTCAACACGATTCATTGGATGTCTTGCCAAAGTAGATAATAGTTCTACAGCCTTAGCAATCTCTGTATCTTGTTTTTCCGCTGCTTCAAATTTTTGATTTAGTTGCTTTTTCGCATTATCAATACACATATCAATTAATTTTTGACGATATCCTTTTTGTGGCAAAAAGATTTTCATATCTAATACTTCTTCTAGCATTGTAATGTCTGTATCACTAGGTAATACTAATTCACTTGCTTTAGGGTGTTCGTCATAATATTGCACAATAAAATTAATAAATGTTTCTGAAGGATCATCATATAAAGGTCTTAAGCGATATTCTTTTGATAATATCGTACCATTTCTCACTAAGAAACCAGCAATTGCGATATATCCTTTATCACAATAATAAGCAAATGCATCTTTACTTCCCCTTTGATCCATTTCAATCATTTGTTTATCTACTACTCGATCAATCGATTCAATGAGTCTTTTATATTCACTTGCTTTTTCAAAAGCTAGATTTTCACTAGCTTCATACATTTTCTTTTTTAAATCTTCTTTGATTTCTTTTGTATCACCATTTAGAAAACGAGTGACATTTTCATTCATATTCGTATATGTATCTTCTGCTATATCTTTTTCACAAGGCCCTAAGCATTGTCCCATATGGTAATACAAACAGACTTTATTTGGCATTCGATCACATCTTCTATATGGATATAAAGATTGTAACAATTTTTGGGTATCACGTGCTGCTGTAGCGTCAGGAAATGGTCCAAAATATTTAGCATGCTTATCTTTTTTTGTATCTCTAGCAATCAATAAACGAGGATATTTCTCTTTTGTTAATTTGATATACGGATAGCTAGAATCATCAATAAACATGATGTTATATTTAGGACGATATTTCTTAATTAAATTAATTTCTAGTACAAGTGCTTCCTTTTCAGAACTAGTCACTATATAGTCAAAATCTTCAATATTGGAAACCATTTTAGTCGTCTTAAAATCATGTGCACCAACAAAGTATTGATTCACACGGTTATGAAGATTCTTTGCTTTACCAACATAAATGATTTCACCACTCTTATCTTTCATTTGATAAGAACCTGGTTCATTTGGTAAAGTTGCTAATTTTGCTTTGATATATTCTTTATTCATTTTTTCATTTCCACAACTGTTGCACCAGTACCACCTTCTTGAGGCATACCAATACGATAGCTATCTACATATTTATTTCTTTTTAAACGATCTTGTACAGCTTTTCTTAATGCACCACTTCCATCACCATGAATAATTCTAAAAGAAGTTAAACCATGAAGCCTTGCTTGATCCATATAATCATCAAATTTATCCATAGCTTCATCTACATGTAAACCAATAAGATTACATTCTAAAGGCATACTAGAATAAATATTATGATTTCTAACTGTTACAATCGTTTCATTTTTTTCTTTTGGTAACATTTTCAAACTATGACGAATCTGATTCTTTTTTACATGAAGTTCTCTGCCATTTAATGAAATGACAATATCTTTTTTTCTAATTTCTAAGATACGAGCGATTTGATTACTTGATACAAGTTCAACTACATCTCCTACTTCAAACTCTTCATGGTCATTACTAGGAATGATTTCATTTTCTTCACTCGCTTTTAATTTATTTCTTGTATTTAATACTTCATGATATTTAGCATGTTTTTGTTTACGCATTTCTTGAAGAATTTCATCTGCCTCTAATTTTGCTTGCTCAATATATTTTTGAGCTTCTTCTTCAGCGTTTTGTTTCCAACGAGATTTCTCTATCTCATAATTTTTACGATCTAGTTCTAATTGTTTTGTTTTCTTTTCTAGTTCTTCAAGCTTTTGTTTGTATTCTTCTTCTTTTTTCTGGGCTTCTTTTAATTCAGCATCTAAGGTTTCAATTAACTTATCTTCTTGTGTTTTGGCTTGTCCCTTTAAAAAACGAGCATAATTTACAATATTTTTAGGCAAACCATATCTTAAAGCAACTTCAAAAGCATTACTTTGTCCTGTAACACCTTCAAAATAACGATATGTAGGTTGTAACTTTTGCATATCAAATTCAACACTGGCAAGTAAGATATCATCGTGCCTTTTTCCATATGCTTTTAAACGGCTATAGTGCGTTGTTGCTACAGTCATTGTTCCTCTATTCCTTAATTCATTTAATAATGAAATAGCCAAACTTTCACCTTCTTGAGGATCTGTACCAGAACCAACTTCATCTAATAAAACTAATGAATCTTTTGTCGCATATCGAGCTACTTCTGCTTGTTTTTTTGTATGTGCACTAAAAGAACTTAACGAAGAAACTACACTTTGATCATCGCCAATATCCGCAAATACTCTATCAAAAAATGGTATTGTCGCTTCATCTGCAGTAATTGGTAATCCACAATAAGTCATTAATGTAAATAAGCCAAAAATCTTCATTGATACTGTCTTACCACCTGTATTAGGTCCTGTAATTAATAACACTTTTTTAGGCTCTTCTAAATGATATGTATTTGCGACTACTTTTTCTTGGTCAATCAAAGGATGTCTTGCTTTAATCAATTCAATCTTTTTTTCTTCACTTAATTTACTTACAACAGCATTTCTTTGTTTACCCCATTCTGCTTTAGCAAATAAAGCATCTAATAAAGCACAAGTTTCTAAGTTTGCTAGTTCTTCTTCACTAACATCTTTTACAGCATTAGTACATTCTCTTAATATCTTAGCAATTTCATCTTGTTCTTCAGATAATAATTCTTGTTTATGATTATTTGCTTTAACAACGCTTGCTGGTTCTATGTAGCTTGCTTGACCACTAGCAGAATCTCCATATACTAAGCCACCAAATGTATTCTTTTCACTAGCTTTTACTAGAACTACAGAACGTCCATTTCTTGTTGTAACAATTCCATCTACAACACTATTAGAATGACTAGCAATAAATTTATTCATTGCGTCTAGTATGGCATTATCTGCCCTTCTTAATTCACCACGGATTCTTGCAAGTTTTTCACTAGCATGATCCATCACTTCGCCATAATCATTAATACATATTGTAATCTTTGAATATGTTTTTTGATGATATGTTAATGAATCAAAATAATCTTTAGTAGCAGGATGATCAAAATCAATCGTTTTTTCAAAATCGATTAGTCCTTTAACACCTTGAATAAAATGTGCAATTTCAATTAAATCAGATCCTGTAAGTGTTCTACCTTTTAAAGCTAAATTCAAATGTTCTGATATATCCCGAATTCCTAAAAAAGGAACAGAACCAAAACGAATAACAATTCTTAATGCTTCACGAATTAATTCATTTTCTCTTTTGATAATTAAACGATCATAAGTTGGTTTCATCTCTCGTATATTCTTTTTGCCCAAAGAAAAAACACATAGATTTTCTACTTCACTAATGATAACATCCAATTCTAGACTTTTTTCTAAACTCATATTAATTACTCTTATCTGTATATCCTTGGTCTTCTAACCAATCCATAATCGTATTTTTATCACTATCAGGAATATCTTTTACCTTTTCATAAATATCATTCACAATATCATTTGATTCTGTAGATACGCCTAGTAACTCGCAACCTTTAATTGCTGTATCATTGACTGTACTTAACCAAGATTTCTTATATATACTACTACCATTAGAAAAAATAGGTGTCTTAATTACAGTGCAAATTACAACAATCCATATCGTAGCAGTTAATAAACCAAATAGACCCCCAAGAAAAGAACTAATAGATTTAATCCCTGGCACTTTTTGTATTCCATCAAAGAATTTGCCTAGTAAGAAAAAGATAATCTTACATACAACAAATAAAATCACAAACCAAGCAATACGGTTAGCTACCGAATATATTTCACTAGCAAATATTGTCTCTTGAAAAGGAACAAATGATTTAGGAATCACCTTAAAATAACTGCTCCCTATATCTGAATAACGCCATGCAACAAAGAATGAAACTAATGTTCCAAATAAATCAATTAATTGACGGAAGAAGCCATTTTTAGAGCCTCTAAAGCACTCAATACAATAAAATACTACTATAGCTATATTAATGAAAAATATATATTTTTCTGGAATTGAAATCATGATAACCCTCTTTCTATGTGTTTTATGTTAACGAGAATTCTATTTTTTATCAATATCGTGATAGGATATTAACATGTCAAATCAAATTATTACACTAAAACTAAATGAAACACAAATTAAAAAACTAGAACAAACTTTTCATGAGTCTAAAGCAAGTAAGACACCACCTTACGCATATTATCAATTAAAATGTGAAGATTGTGTTATTACCGCTTATACAAGTGGTAAGGTTGTATTCCAAGGAAAAGATGCTGAAATCTACGCATCTTCTTTTATGCCAAAAACAGAAGTTACAATACCTCAAGCTGGTAGTGATGAAGTAGGAACAGGAGATTATTTTGGACCAGTAGTTGTATGTGCTTCCTATGTTGATGAAAAAGTTATTAACTTAATTCAATCGTTAAATGTAAGAGATTCTAAAGCATTAACAGATAAAGAAATACGTTCTATTGCCCCAATATTAAAAGAAAATGTTATTCATAGTACATTAATCTTAATGCCTAGTAAATATAACATTGTACATGAAACAACAAATCTAAATGCTATTAAAGCAAAAATGCATAATCAAGCTTATGTGAATTTGAGTAAGAAAGTTAAACTACCTGATTTTAAAATTATTGATCAATTCGCCCCAGAGCCATTATATTATCGCTATTTAAGTCATGATTCTATCGTAATAAGAGATATTCACTTCGAAACAAAAGCAGAAGATAAATACCCTTCTGTCGCAATTAGCAGTATGATTGCACGTGATGCTTTCTTAGATGCCATGGATAAAATGAGTGCAGCTTACGATATGACCTTCCAAAAAGGCGGCGGCACACAAGCTGATGAATGTGCAAAAGAATTTGTTCAAAAATATTCTTTTGAGCGATTACATGAAGTTGCTAAAATGCACTTCAAAAATACAGAAAAGCTCAAATAACTAGAAATTTTAGGAATTTCAAACATTTTTATTGTTTGAAATCCCTTTTTTCTTCACTTTCTAAAAAATACTATGCATTATTGTGCATAGTACCTTTATTATTAGATTTCTGTATTTTTTATCTTTTCTACAGATAATTTAATTGTATTTTCAAGTTGAACGAGTTCTACACCAGCTGCTTCAAGCATCTTTTTACTTGCTTGAGTTGTTTCTGTATGAGCATATTTATCTGATTCATATACAATTTTCTTTATACCAGATTGAATAATTGCTTTAGCACATTCATTACATGGAAATAAAGAAACATAAATCGTACAACCACTAACTGATCTAGGGCTATTTAGTATTGCATTTAATTCAGCATGTACAACAAAGGCATATTTACTTGATAATACTCCTCCTTCTCTTGACCAAGGAAATTCATCATCACTGCATCCTTTAGGAAATCCATTATAGCCAACTGATACTACACGATGATTTTCATCTACAATTGCCGCACCTACTTGTGTGTTAGGATCTTTTGATCTTAAAGCACTCAAATGAGCTAATCCCATAAAATATTCATCCCAAGTTAATGTATTTTCTCTTTTATCCATATAATCCTCCTAATAAATGTAATAATGAAGTACAGGTTCATCATATAACGCTTCTAATTTATCACATAAGAAATCAGCATAAAATCCTAATCCATGATCTTTTTCAAATTGTAATAAATTTATATCTGTTCCTAAATATATTTCACTAGTAGGAATCTTTCTTTTTGTAAATGCAAAACCACAAACTAATAGAAATAAACTAATTGTACAAATTTGATAATTTCTTTGTAATTTACGATCATGAGAATAAACATCAAATGTATAACTTAGTAAGATACCCATTAAGAAACCACCAAAATGAGCAAGTACACCAATACCTGGCACAAAGTTAATCATTAAATTAATCACTAATGTTGAGATTAAGCTATTCCTGATAGCTGGATTTTGAATTGCACCACTTTTGATAATCATCATGATTTCTACAGCCATTAAGCCATACAAACCACCAGATAGTCCTACTAAAACAATATTTCCTTCACCAATAAAAGAAACTAAACTTCCTGTAATCGTACATAAAATTAATATTAATGCATATCTTAAACTACCATAGTATTTTTCTAGAATTGATCCTAAGTTATATAAAGCAACCATATTCATAAATAGATGCCATAAATCAACATGAACTAGTCCAACAGTTAGTAGACGCCATACTTCAAAAGCAGAAATAAAAGCTTTATAGTATGCCC
Organism: Lachnospiraceae bacterium; assembly: GCA_963593385.1. Lineage (GTDB taxonomy): Bacteria > Bacillota_I > Bacilli_A > Erysipelotrichales > Erysipelotrichaceae > Bulleidia. Next base: position 62,166 of record CAVAZS010000001.1, read on the forward strand.
CAAAAAGAATAGCTGCTTCAGTTGTAGTTAAGCCAAGAGGTAAATAATTAATGCATAAAAATATAATGACGCATATACCGATTACAGTATATGTCACAGGCATTTTCTTAAAAGAAATCATTGTTCACTTTCCTTACGTAAGATATCTAATAATTCATTGAAGTAATCTGGTAATGGTGCTTCGATTGTCATTTCTTTTTGTGTTCTAGGATGAATAAATGTAATCTTATATGCATGTAAAACTTGTCCATTTGTATTCATATAAGAACATTTCTTTCCATACTTTTCATCTCCCATTACAGGATGATTAATGTATTTCATATGAACACGTATTTGATGTGTACGCCCTGTTTCTAATGCACATTCAATATAAGTACTTTTACCAAAACGTTCTAATACTTGAAAATGTGTTCTAGCATCTCGACTACCTTTATCTGTTACTGTCATCTTTTGACGGTCCCTAGCATCTCTTCCAATAGGAGCGTCTATCATACCATTATCATGAACAATATTACCCATTACAATTGCTCGATACTCTCTATGACATGTTTTTGTCTCTAGTTGTTTAGCAATTTCTACATGGGTAAAATCATTCTTACAAGCAATAATACAACCTGTTGTATCTTTATCTATACGATGAACAATACCAGGTCTTAATACACCATTAATACCAGATAAATCTTTACAATGATATAACAATGCATTAACAAGTGTTCCTGTATAAATCCCACTAGCAGGATGAACAATCATTCCTTTAGGTTTATTGATTACGATTAAATCACTATCTTCATAAAGAATATCTAACGGAATATTTTCAGGTTTAGTTTCTAAATTTTCCATTTCTGGAACTTGCACATTAATTTCATCATTTAATGAAACTTTATAACTACTTTTCACCACTTTTCCATTAACCGTGATTTTTCCTTCTTCTGATAATTTTTGAATAAATGATCTAGATAAATCAGAATGAGAACTTAAATAACGATCAATTCTAATATTTTCTTCTTCGCAAATTAAATTTAAATTATCCATTCTTTTTCTCATTCCTTTCTTCTAGTAACATTAAAATTAATAATAATCCTACACCAATGCATAGTGCTGAATCAGCGATATTAAATACTGGAAAGTTATATCCAAATGGATAAGTATCGATAAAGTCACGTACATATCCTAAAATACAACGATCATATAAATTACCTAATGCACCAGATATCATTAACGCTAATGCAATACAATATGGTTTATTCTTTTCTTTCTTCATTTTAATAAAGAAATATACTAATACGCATGTTTCAATTACCCCAATAACAATCAAAAAGATTCTTTTTCCTGATAACATACTCCAAGCAACACCTGTGTTTTTTACATATGTGATATATAAAAAATTAGGTATTAATTCAATTTGACCATGTAAGCTAGGCGTATATTGAATATAATATTTTGATGCTTGATCAAGTATAAATACAACAATCATAATCAAGTAATACATAATTAACCTCTTTCTCCCATTAATTCTTTTTCTTTATCTTCAATAAATTGATTTGTATATAAACGATAATAATATCCTTTACTAGCTAATAATTCTAAATGGGTTCCTTGCTCGACTATTTTACCATGTCGAATAACTAATATCTTATCCGCATTTACGATTGTTGACAAACGGTGAGCGACAATAAATGTTGTTCTACCTTTTTTCACTTTATCAATCGTTTCTTGTATTACTTGTTCTGTTTCCGTATCTACCGAAGAAGTTGCCTCATCTAGAATAAAGATAGATGGATTAGAAATTACTGCTCTAGCAAAAGATATTAATTGTTTTTGACCAGTAGATAATCTACTACCACCTTCACCAACATCTGTATCATAGCCTTTTTCTAATTCGATAATAAATTTATGTGCATCAACTAATTTTGCGGCACGAATAATATCTTCATCTGTTGCGTCTAAATTACCAAAGCGAATATTATCTTTAATTGTTCCACTAAAAAGAAATGGTGATTGTAAAACATATCCTATATGACTATGTAACCATCCAATAGAACGCATACGATAATCTATACCATCTATTAATACTTCCCCTTTTACTGGCTCATAAAAGCGACATAATAAGTTAATAATCGTACTTTTACCTGAACCCGTTTCACCTACTAGTGCAATTGTTTCTCCAGCATTCACTTTAAGATTAAAGTCTTTTAAAATATATTGATCTTGAAGATAGTAAAAATCTATATTTTTAAATTCAATATTACCGATTAATTTTTCATAGTTTTCTGTTTTCGGTTCAAAGATTGTACCATATTTCTTGATTACTTCATCTGAATCCACGATTTTAGGTTCTTCATCATAAAGAGATAATACTCTTTCTGCACTAGCTTGAGCCATTTGTAATTCAGCAAATAAACTTGCGATTTGATTTAATGGATCAAAGAATTGTCGAGCATATTCAGTAAACATCATCAAAGTTCCAAATCCTAATACCCCAGCTAATACTTTATTACCACCATAAACTAAAATAAATGATAAAGATAAAGAACTTAATGAAAATACAATAGGATAAAACATAGATGATAGTTTAGAAGCTTTAATACTAGCTTTACGCATGTTAGATGTATGCTCATTAAATTCTTTGAAATTTACATCTTCTAAAACGAGTGTCTTTGTTGTCTTAGCACCCATGATTCCTTCATTAAAACCATTAGTAATCTTCGAATTAATCTTTCTTACATCTCGATAATTTTTAAGTATTTTTAGATTAAAATATCTAGTAATCAAAGCAAGCACCGGAACAATAACAAGTACCATAATTGCTAGTTTTACATTCACTGTAAACATAACAATAACTGATCCTAGCATGACACTAATTCCCCAAAATAAGTCCATAAGTGACCAACTTAAAATTTCAGATAATCGCGTTACATCACTTGTTAATCTAGATAATAACCATCCTGCTGGAGTTACATCAAAATAGGAATAAGATAAAGATTGTAATTTTTCAAATAAACTCTTTCGCATTTCATATGCTGTATCCATTTCCATATGTCCTGCTAACATAAAATAGTTATAGACACATATTGCTTGCACTAAAGCACATCCAATAAATACAATCATAAAGATTCGTAATTCTTGTTTTGTTCCAACACCTGTCGCAAATGTATCAATCGCTACCTTGTTGAGATATGGTATAGCAACATCAAATATAGCAATAACAGAATTTAATATCGCTAATTTAACAAAACGATGTTTTTGATTTTTAAGTAATCCTAATATTCTCTTCCATAAAGCAAGATCAAAAGAATCTGTATTATATGTTTTTTCTTCAAAACGAACTACTGTCATTCTTTTTCCTCCTTTACATAAGATGATTGAATTTCATAAATTCTCTTATATAAACCATCTTGTCGAATTAAATCTTCATGTTTTCCTGAAGCACTTATCTTTCCATCTTCAATAACATAAATATAATCTGCATCTTTTGCACTATTAATTCTTTGTGTAATGATGATTTTGGTTACATCTTCTTGTAATTCATTTAATGATGCACGAATACTTGCGTCAGTTTCTGTATCTACAGCACTTAATGAATCATCAAAGATTAATATTTTATTGTCATTCATAATAGTTCGAGCTATCGCTATGCGTTGTTTTTGACCACCAGATAAAGTTACACCTTTTTCACCAACAAGAGTTTCATAACCATCTTTAAAAGAATGAATGACATCATGAATATGTGCAATCTTAGCAGCTTGTTCAACATCATTAGTTGTATGATTTGCACTACTTAAATGTATATTTTCATATATCGATTTAGAAAATAAGAATGGTTCTTGTAAAACAATTCCTACTTGTTTTCTAAGATAGTCTTTTTGAATATCTCTCAATTCATATGTATCTAATAATATTGATCCACTAGTGTAATCATATAAACCAGTTAATAAATGTACCAAAGAACTTTTACCACTACCTGTTGGCCCAATTATCGCGATAGTAGACCCTTTATCAATATGCATATTGATATCTTTTAATATAGGAGTATTTGCATCATCGTATTGAAAACTTACATGTTTCAAAGTGATTTCACCTGTTAGCTCTGGTTTAATTCCACTTTTTGTATCTTCTTCTTTTTCATTAAATATTTCTACTAAACGATTAATCGCAACGGAACTTTTACCAATATCAGATAAAATTCTACCAAGTTGTCTAGCAGGCCATAAAATCATGGAAATATAAGAAATAAAAACAAAGAAATTTCCTACTGATAAACTACCATTTTGTGCTTCTTTGATACCAAAATAAAGCACAATCACAATTTGTAACATGCATAAAATATCACTAGAAGACCAATATCTACCTAACAAGTGCATCATATGAAATGTTAAGTCTCGATATTCTTTATTATCTTCATCAAATTTATCTGCTTCATATTTTTCTTTTCCAAATGCTTTAACAACTCTTATTCCCGATAAATTTTCTTGAATCATCGTTGTTAGTCGTGCTTCAGAATCATCACTTTCCATGAATGCTTTTTGGTTACGATCATAAAAATAATAAGCATATACTAATAAAATAGGCATTAAGCATACTGACTTAATTGTTAATGAAGGATGAATCTTCCATAATAAAATACTTGCGATAATAATGATTGATATAGAACGAACGATTTGTTGAAGTTGACTACCCATTACTTTACGAATCTGTTCTACATCACTTGTACATTTTTGTACAAGTTCTCCTGTTTTCACTTTTACGTGATAGGAATAAGGTAACTTTTGTAAGTGATCATATAAATCATTACGGATGTGATACACCATATTTTCACTGATTATGCCACTTAAATATCCTCTAAAATATAATGCTAAAGAAGAAATCACATAAATTAAAATGATAACTAAGCCGCCAATCCACAAATGATTCTGTATTACTTCTATACCACCAATTGATATAACAAGAGAATGAACTAATTTATTTTCAATCGGTTGTTTGTTTATGACATTATCAATAAAAAAAGAGAATACTAAAGGATGAAGTAAACTAAAAAATACAGATATTACTCCTAATAAAATCATGAGAATCAAATTAATACGATTCCCTTTTAAATATTTTTGTATAAAACTAATTTTAGTCATGTAAAACTCCTTAAAAAAAGCCAGGACTTATTGGCTTACTTTATAGCTTTTAAGTGCCTGGGCGATTTGATCTGGACATGATGTAGATTTGAAACCACATTGAATTCCATCTAATCTACTAATTACATCATCAATGTTTTGTCCTTTAACTAGTGCTGCAATACCTTTTAAATTACCATTACAACCACCAATTACTTCTAAACTTTCTATTTTATTATCTTCGCTGATAACAAAATCCATCTCCTTAGAACATACCCCTTGAGGCTTATATACAAAAGATTTCCCCATGTTCTTACTCCTTTTTTATTGAACTCATTTTAGCACACGCTAAAAGAAATAGATAGTTAATTACTCTATGTCTAACTCTATTGGTTTATCGATTTCATCCGAAACATATTTACCATTCTTTTTTCTTTGTTTAACACATTCTGTTAACAAATATTCTATTTGTCCATTTACCGATCTAAAATCATCATCTGCCCATTTTGCGATTTGATCATATAATTTACTAGATAGTCTTAAAGGAATTTGTTTTTTCTTAGAATCATCCATCAATAAAGACTACCAGAATTTACTACAGGTTGGGCATCCTTATTACCGCATAATACAACTAACAAGTTAGATACCATTGCGGCTTTTCTTTCATCGTCAAGTTCAACGATATCATTTTCTTTTAATTTACTTAATGCCATTTCTACCATACTAACAGCACCTTCTACAATCATTTTACGAGCATCAATAATTGCTGAAGCTTGTTGTCTTTGTAACATTACAGCCGCAATTTCTGGAGCATATGCAAGATAAGTAATTCTAGCTTCTAAAATCTCAATACCTGCTTCACTAACTTTAGCTTGAATTTCTTTTTTGATTCTTTCAGCTACAACAGAACTTGAACCTCTTAAACTACCATCATCTGCTATGCCATCACCTGTTGTATCAATATTTTCTGCCACATCATAAGGATAAATTCTTACAACATCACGGAGTGCTGTATCTGACATTAGTGATAAATACTCTTTATAGTTATCTACGTTAAATACCGCTTTAGCTGTATCTACGACTTTCCAAGTTACCGCAATACCTATTTCTACAGGATTACCTAATACATCATTAATCTTTTGACGATTATTATTTAATGTCATTGTCTTAAGAGATATTTTTTTACTAGCCATTTGATTAGGTGATTCTATACCTTTTACATCTCCACTTTGATTTAGTTTTGTACTAGCTGCAGGATTTATAGCTGTACAGAATGGATTAACATAATAGAATCCTTCACCTTTTAAAGTGCCTACATATTTACCAAATAGTGTTAATACTAGTGCTTCTTGAGGCTTTAATACTTTTAAACCTAAAAAGAAAATCCATCCAACACTGACATAAATTATACAAACAATGAATAGTAATCCTTCACCTAAAATACCATCTACAATTAGACCTACAACAGCTAATAAATAGATTCCTAAAAGTAACAAAAGCATTTGCATTCCATTACGATTTTTCTTTAGTTCAATTTCTTCCATATTTTCCTCCACACGTATTAATGTGATATCATTATGATATCACTATATAAATATTTTGTATAGCAATATAAAAAGATGAGTTTCCCCATCTTCTTACTTCTAGCATTAAACAATTTACTCGTTTTCAGTACTACTAGTATCTTTCAAAGAAAATACTACATTCTCTGGTGTATTTGACGCAGACTTCAGTTTTTCTAAATCACTTTGCATTCTAGCATATACAGTCGTTAAATTTGTGCATGATCTAAACATATCTACTACTGTTGTAACATTAGTTGTGTCAAAACTTGATAAATCTAATGTAGATAATGTATTGCATGAAATGAACATATTACTCATATCTGTAACACTACTTGTCACAAAATTTGTAACATCTAAACTAGATAATTTACCACAAGCCGCAAACATATATGACATATTTGTGACTTTACTTGTATCAAATTTTGAAACATCAATACCAGTTAAATCATTACATATCGCAAACATATATGACATATCCGTTACATTACTTGTATTAAAGTTTGTAACATCTAAGTTCGTTAAATCTTCGCATGAAGTAAACATGTAACTCATATCTGTAACTTTATCTGTAATAAATGTAGTTACATCTAATTCTTTTAAACTAGAACAAGTCATAAACATATTACTCATATTTGTCACTAAACTTGTATCAATATTGTTATTAAAGAGAATATATTGTAAACGATGCTTAATTTCTGAAGAATATTCATTAAACATCGATGAAGAATCTTCATTAAAGATAATCTTTTGACCACTTACTTGTGTAGTTACATACCACGTATTTTGATCATCTTCTCCTACACCTAAATAACCAAGAACCGAATTATCTTGTGCAGCTGATAAATCGTAAATTACAGCAATATCTGGTACAACTGTATCTGTAAATACAACTTTTGTAGCATTAGATGGAATCAAACTATTAAATGTACTTCCTGTAGTTAGTTTATAAGAAGTGCCAATCCAATGTGCATATAAAGTAATATCACTGCTTTCCGATTGAATAACAGTATCACCTATAACCTTTGTTCCACCATCTTGTGTTGTATACCAACCACCGAATGTATATCCTTCTTTTGTTGCTGTAGGTAAAGTGCCAAATCTGTTATATGCAAATCCATTCTCTACTTGCCAAGGACTTTCACTACACTCTCCACCATTAGGATCAAATGCAACCGTTCTTACATCCATGTAAATATAGCCATCATCAATAACTGCCTTAGCTTTAGATTTATTTACATATGATGAATTATAGTTCGGTAACCTTGTACATCCATCAAACATTTGGTAATCATTAGAACCTTGCGTTACATTGCTTAAATCAAATTTACTTGTTGCATAGATTGAACTTAGTTTATTATCATTTTTAAACATTCCCATTACATATACAACATTTCTCATATCAAAACTTGTTAAATCTAATGTAGTTAAAGACGAGCAATCTTGAAACATATCTTCCATATCTGTAACACTTGCTGTATTAAAGGTTTCAGAGAAAGTTATCGATTCTAACGCTGAACTTCCTTCAAACATACCATGCATTGCAGTAACATTTTCTGTATTAAAATTTGATAAATCTAATGATTTTAATTTTGAACAATAGTTAAACATTCCTGTCATCTTTTCAACTTTACTTGTATCAAAATTACTTAAGTCCAAGCTTTCAATACCTGTAGCAGAAAACATATTTGTCATACTTTTTACTAAGCTAGTATCTACATTAGAAAAATCAATTGATGTGATATCTTCATGCATGTAGAACATTTGCGAAGAATTTTCATTAAATATTACCTTCTTATATTGATTTTGCGTACTGACATAATATGTAGTTCCATCTAACCAACCTACTACAGACTGATCTCCATTAGCACTTAAATCTTTCACTGTAGTACCAACTGGCGCATCTATATAAGTAAATACAACTTTTGTTACATTCGAATCTAGATTAACCCAAAAATCAAATCCTGAAACTAATTTATATGTAGCGGTTGTGCTCCAATGCGCATATAAAGTCATATTACTTGTACATGTATCTGTTTTTTGTACTAAAGTACCATCCGCTTTATACCAGCCTTTAAATTCAACAGTTGAATCAGAATATGTTGGTGTTGGAAGCTCGCCATAAGCTTTACCATATTCATATACTTTTGAAGTTGTTGAACACGTTCCACCATTAGCATCAAAAGTAATCGTCTTATACTTATTTTGAACATTAATATCAATAGTAGTATTTCCGTTAATCGCACCTGTATAAGATTCTTTTCCTAGGTATGTATATTGATCTGTAGTTAAAGAAATATTATCTACTCTATATGTTGAACCAAAAGGAACATAATGACTAAAACTCCAAGTTTCATTTCCTACCTTCTGATCATTTACATAAACATCAAATTGAATATCTGTCATTGATTCAGTTGGATCATCTTGTACATAAGGTCCAACATTTAATTCATAGCATTCTTTATCTATAAAAGTAAAAACTAAATTATCTGTATAAGTTCCACCAGAAGAACCAGTTTCATTTAATTTTAAATTCAAACTTTTTGAAAATGTAGATTCATTTTCATATTTACTTAAATCATTTCCTTCAGGATAAGTCCAAGATGTATTTTGTGTAACTACAGTATCTCCATCTTTAACAGTATATGAAATTTCTTGATTACCATTTTTTAGTTTAAAATTATTTTTGGAATTTACACTAATTGTTAATTCATGTGCCTTAGATACTTTACCTTTTATATCAATACTAGATTGATTATATTCGTCAAAATATACAAATGCAGGAATAGTCACTTCATATGTACTTTTATCATTTGTATAAGTTTCACCAGCACTTTCTTCATTTGCATAAATATTTTGATTGAAAAAGGCTATACCAAAAGAAGCTAGAATGAATATATACAATAATACTTTTCTTACTTTTAACATATTTCTTTCCCTTCTTTCTATATTACTAGTCCCCTATATACTCTAAAAGCTATAGCCAATTAAACTATAGCTTTTCAATTTAATTTTATAAATAAGATTAATTTTTAGTATTTAATGTAGCTGTATAAGTAACTGTTCCTTTGTAATTACCAGCCTTAACATTTGAACTTGCTAAAGCAAATGTTAATGTTGTAGTTTTTGTTGCAATATCGGTTGTTCCAAATGTTAATACAGTATCATTTACCTGAACAGCTTGATTACCATTTTGTACATTATAAGTAATCTCGTTAGAACCTGCTCCATTTTTATCTTTCATTGTAAATGCACCATCTGTTCCAGAGCCTCTTACTTTAATTACGATTTCTTTATCAGCCGCAACATTTGCTTGAGTAACACTAACATCACCAGTTGTAGTAGCACTATTCAAACTAATAGCAGAATGAATTGTCCATGTATAGCTTGAATCAACAGTATAAGTAATATCAGTTGAGTTTGTACCATCACCTGAGACAGCTAGAATATTTGTTGTTAATGGGCTCATCATTGTAACTGCAGATAATGCAACAACTCCTAATTTATTTAAATTCATGTTTTCTTCCCTCTTTCTAAGCATAAATTTCTTAAGCAATTTTAATTAGCTATATATTACAACCTTTTTATGTATAATGCTAATTATTTTGTATTTGATTCGATAAGTTTTGGTGAAGAAGCTTCTTTTAATTCAAAATAGAATGTACTTCCTTTACCTTCTTCACTGATTACGCCATATTTAGCATGATGTAATTCTAGTACTTCTCTAACAATTGCTAGACCTATACCACTACCTTTAGTAAAGCGAATATGTTCAGCGTTAATCTTATAATATCTTTCCCAAACATTTGGTAAGTTTTCTTTAGAAATACCTACACCATGATCTTCTACTTCTAAACGAATATTGTCATCTTTTTTAAATACTCGAATTTCAATATTCTTGTTATCTGCAGAATAATTTATTGCATTAGTCATAAAGTTATTGAATACTTGTTCAATACGCTTCTCATCTGCTTCAACATATAAGTTTTCTTCAATATCTGTAGTAAATGTATAGCCATCATTTACACTATATACATCATATTTTCTTAGTTCTCTTTGTGCTAATAAAGATAAATTAAATACTGTAGGGTTCAAAGTAATTTTCTTTTCTTCTAGCTTAGATAAGTCTAGTAAATCATTTACAAGATATGTTAATCGCTTAGCTTCATCAATAATTACTTGGCAATTTTCATCAGTCTTTTCACCAGGTAAATCTTTCATCATTTCCCCATATCCACTAATCATTGTTAATGGTGTTCTTAAATCATGAGAAACATTTGCGATTAAGTCTCTTTTTGCTTGATCTGCCTTTTGTATATCTACTGAAGCTTTTTGCAGAGTCTCATTTAGCTCATATACTTCTTGATAAGCATTAACTTTATCATTATATGTATATGTACCTTTAGCGATTTGTTTAGCGGATTCATTTAAAGAAATAAGTGGTGCTGCAATATTACGATTCATCATAATAACAAGCACAATTACGACTAATAATACAAATGCTGAGATAATCCATAATTGCTTAGTTAATGTACTAACAGTCGCATCAACTGGTGTAATGCTTGTATTAACCATAACAATATATGTTTGATTTGCTACATCCGTTATTTTTGTATAAGTAATATCTTTGATTGTATTTTTTTCACTACCATCAAACGATTCATTCTTCGTTGATAAATATGAGTTGTTATTTGCTCTAGCTTCTGATATTTCTTTTACGAGTTCTTCATTACTCATGCGATATAGTACGCATCCAACATTACCCGCATAAATGCTACTACTTTCACTATAAATACGAATGCATAAGTCATTTTCAGCAGAAACTCTATACATCGTATCGGATAAGTCATCTTTAGCAATAGAAGAAATAATATCTGATGTTGCTTGCTTTACGGTATTAATTTTAGAACTTTCATACATTGGTTCTAGCAAAACTATTTGAAATAAAGCAATTAAGCCTATTAAGCTACCACCAAAAGCTAAAAGATATTTCGCTATTTTCCATTTTAGACTAGTCATCTTTTTCAAAGCGATAACCTACCCCTCTTAATGTCACAATATATTTGCTATATTCACCAATATTTTTACGTAGTAATTTCACATGTGTATCTAATGTTCTATCATCACCAAAGAAATCATAACCCCATACTGTTTCTAAAATTTTTTCACGAGTTAATGCAATTCCTCTATTTTTTACTAGATATACTAATAAATCATATTCTTTTGGAGAAAGTTGTACTCTTTCACCCTTAATTGTTACCGTTCTAGCAGCATAATCAATCACTAAATCATGTAATACGAATTTATCTGCATCACTAGTTTCTGGACTAGTTCTTTTTAAAATAGCATGAATTCTCATCATAAGTTCTTTTGTAGAGAATGGTTTAACAACATAATCATCTACACCTAAATCAAATCCATGAATTTTATCATATTCTTCACCTAACGCTGATAACATAATTACAGGAATATTAGGCTTTTTCTTTTTAATTTCTTTTACTGCACTAAATCCATCAAGTCCTGGCATCATTACATCCATAACAATTAAATCAAAATTATCTTGATCTGCTTTATTTACAGCATCAAAACCATCTTTCGCTTCTTCTACTGTAAATCCTTCAAATTCAGCATATTTTCGGATCATTTCTCTAATCTTTTGTTCGTCATCTGTTACAAGTATTTTTGCCATAACTTTCTTCCTCCAATAATACTTTATTAAAATATTGTGAAATCAGTGTGAACTTATAATGATTCTATTGTGGTAATTACATTATCTAGTTCAGGTATTTCTAGTTCTTCTATTTTACCACTATCCGCTTTAGCAGCTTGTCCTTCACGTAGTGGAATTTCAGCTAAGATAGGCAAATCATATTTTTTACTAATTTCGCCTGTATGACTTTCACCAAAAATATGAATCTTGTGACCACAATCACTGCATTCTACATAGCTCATATTTTCTACTAGACCTAGAATATTTACATTCATCATGTTAGCCATATTAATTGCCTTTTCGACTACCATAGATACTAAATCTTGAGGGCTAGTCACAACGACAATACCATCTAGTGGTAATGATTGGAATGCTGTTAAAGGAACATCACTTGTTCCTGGAGGCATATCCACAAACATATAATCTACATCATCCCAATATACTTCTTGATAGAATTGCTTTAAGATACCTGCAACCATTGGGCCTCTCCAAATAATAGGTTGTTCATCAGCATCTAGTAACATATTTGTACTGATTAATTGAATACCAGTCGATGTAATTGCTGGAAGAATTAATTCTCCATCCCCCATAGCTTTTTCTGTAACACCAAATACTTTAGCCATACTAGGACCAGTAATATCACCATCTAATACAGCAACTCTTTTTCCTTTTTTACTCATTGCGGAAGCAAGTGTTGCTGTAACAAAGGATTTTCCTACACCACCTTTACCAGACACAATACCAATCATTTTAGAAATATGGCTTCTTGGACTTGGGTTAATATGTAAATCTACTTTTTCTCCTTTACTACTACAAGTTGAACAATCATGTGTACAACCTTCGCCACCACACTTATCACAATCTTTTTCTTGACTCATTTTATAATTCTCCTTTTTCCTTCTTAGCTATTTTAGCAAAGTATCAAAATTTATGCATCAAAAGGGATTTCATTTATACGTATTCAATTTATATTGTGATAAAATAGTTAGGTCAAAAAAGGAGACAGATTTTTTTATGTCAAGTTATGTTGTAGTTGGTGCCCAATGGGGCGATGAAGGCAAAGGTAAAATTGTAGATTTACTGGGTGGAAAGATGAACATGGTTGTTCGTTTCCAAGGAGGAAATAATGCTGGTCATACTGTAGTTGTTAATGGCAAAAAGACAGTTCTACACTTATTACCATCAGGAATCTTAAATGAAAAAGCATTATGTATTATTGGTCCAGGTGTAGTTGTTAATCCTCTTGTTTTACAGCAAGAAATAGAAGCATTACAAAAAAATGGTATGACATGTGACCATGTTAAAGTAAGTGATCGTGCTCACTTATTAATGCCATATCATGTAAGAATTGATGAACTTCAAGAAGCTAAAGCAGGCAAATTAAAGATTGGTACAACTAAAAATGGTATTGGACCATGTTATGCAGATAAATATAATCGTATTGGTTTAAGAGTATGTGATTTAAAAGATTGGGATGTATTCACAGAAAAGTTATCTCATGTATTAGAACTTAAAAATGAAGAAATCGTAAAACTTTATGATGGTGAACCATTTAAGTTAGAAGAATTATTAGAAACATTTAAAACAGTTCGTGAACAACTATTACCAAGAATGGTAGATGCTGTAGATAAAGTGAATAAAGCTATCGATAATGGCGAAAATGTACTATTTGAAGGTGCACAAGCTAACATGTTAGATATTAACTATGGCACATACCCATATGTAACTTCTTCATCCCCTACTTCAGCTGGGGTATGTGAAGGTGCTGGCGTAGCAGCGAGTAAGTTAGGTAAAGTAATTGGTGTAGCTAAAGCATATTCTACTCGTGTTGGTGAAGGACCATTCGTTACTGAATTATTAAATCAAGTTGGTGATGATTTAAGAGAAAAAGGTGCTGAATATGGTGCTACAACAGGAAGACCTAGAAGAGTTGGTTGGTTAGATTTACCTGTTATTAAACAAGCTGTTATTCTAAACGGTTTAACTGATATTGCTTTAACTAAGATCGATGTATTAACAGGACTTAATCAAATTCCAGTATGTACTGGTTATAAGATTAACGGTAAAGTTTATGACACTATCCCTGCTTCATTAAAAGATTTAGAAAAAGCTGAACCTGTATATGAATATCTAGATGGTTGGACAGAAGATATTACTAACATTAGAACTTTTGAAGAACTACCTGAAACATGTCAAAAATATGTATTATTCATTGAAAACTATTTAAAGACAACAATTAGTTTAGTTTCTGTTAGTCCAGAAAGAAACGGAAATATTATTCGTAAAGAATTATTATAATTCGTATAAAAAGTACGATATCATCATGGTATCGTACTTTTCTTATACTTAGATTAGCTTTAAATATTTAAATGCTTTATATAAGCCATCATGATTTACATCATCTGTTATATAATCTGCTGCTTCTTTAATTTCTTTACCACCATTTCCCATCGCAACATTAAATCCACAACATTCAAACATAGATAAATCTATTTTGGCATCCCCAAAAGATATCGTATCTTCTTTAGAAACATGTAAGTAATCTAATAATACTTCAATAGCTGTTCTTTTAGTAATTCCTGTTGGTCCTAAATCACCAAATAAAGCTTCTTCATTTTTACCACCCCAAGTATTAGCGACCAAATGACTAAATTCTTTCTTAGAATCTAAATGATCTTGATAGCTACTTAAGATGAAACTAATTTTATTCACATCATCACGATAAAGTTCATCTCCTTTTAAAAGGATAAAGTTAGAGACAAATGTATTACTTTTTGTTGTTGCTTCAGAAACATTAGCACCTTTACCTAAAGCATATTTACGCATAGTACTGGGTCCTTGTTCTAACATATAGTCATTGCAATACATACCACTATTACTTTCTAGATAAAAACCTAATTTTCTATCATTGCACCAATCCACAATCTTTTTTACATCTTCTTTGGATAATCCTTGATGTAGGATGACTTTATTATCACTTTCTACATATGCTCCATTACCACCAATCATGCCATCTAAATCACATAAATTTCTTTTTAAGATTTCCGCTTTAGAGCATCCTGTACAAATATAAACTTTATGACCATTTTCTCTTGCCTTTGTAACAGCTATACCAGCACTTTTTGGCATCTTTGCATTGTAATCTATTAATGTTCCATCAACATCTAAAAATATAACTTTACTCATAACTTCCCTTTCCATAAAAAAACTTCCATATGAATCATCATATAGAAGTTTAATTTCGTCAATTATTTAACTTGTTCGCCATTTATGACTACATGAACACATTCACTTTCTACAGTAAATGGATCACCATCATAAATAATGACATCGGCATCTTTACCTACTTCTAAAGAACCAACTCTATCTTCGATACCAATATGGTGAGCAGGATTAATTGTGATAGCTTTTAATGCTTCATATGGATCCATACCAGCTTTAACCGCAAGACCTGCACATAGTGGTAAATATTGAAGTGGTGTTACAGGAGCATCTGTAATAATAGATACATGACATCCTGCTTTAGATAATACTGCTGGAGTTGTCCAAGATTTATTTTGAAGTTCAAACTTACTAGCATGAGTTAGAGTTGGACCAACAGCCATAGGTACTTCATCTTTGTATTTAGCTAAGATATCTGCAATTAAATGTCCTTCTGTAGTATGTTCAAGAGTTAATTTTAAATTAAATTCTTTAGCAAGACGAATTGCAGTTAAAATATCATTTGCTTGGTGAGCATGTATTTTTAGAGGAATTTCTCTATTTAATACAGGAATCATAGCTTCACACTTCATATCATATGCAGGCATCTTTGTCACATCGCCATTTGCAGCATCTTTTCTAGCCTTGTAATCTTTTGCCTTGAAAACCATTTCACGTAAATGAGCTGCAGTAGACATACGAGCAAAGTTACCTTTGTCTTTATAGCAACGTTTAGGATTTTCACCTAATGCACATTTCATGGCAATAGGATCTTTAACAATCATGTCATCAACGCATTTACCGACTGTTTTTACAGCAATCCAAGTTCCACCAATCGCATTAGAACTTCCTTGTCCTGTCGCAACACATGTAATACCTGCATCACGAGCTTGTGCTACTGTAGGATCTAATGGATTAAAGCTATCAATAGAACGAAGTTGAGGTGTACAAATATCATTCATTTCGTTGTAGTCAGCACCTTCAAAACCAATACCATAACCATCTAGTCCTAAATGACTATGTGCATCAATAAATCCTGGATAAACATTCTTACCTTCAGCATCAAGAACTGTTACATCACTTGGTGCATCAACGTGTTCACCAATCGCTACAATTTTTGAACCATCACATAATACTTCACCCATGTAAGGCTCTTTGTTTACTAAATCATGAATCAAACCGTTTTTAATCAACAACATATTTACTTTCCTCCCTAAATTTCATTGCCGTTAATCACTACATATTTAACATTAGATGAGCTTTCTAGTGGATTACCTTCATATACCACTAAATCTGCATCTTTACCCTTTTCAAGTGAACCTACTCTATCACTAATTCCTAAATGTTTTGCAGGATTAACCGTGATAGCTTTTAAGGCATCATATTCTTTCATTCCTGCTTTTACTGCCATTCCTGCATACATTGGCAAATAGCTTTCTAAAGCAAATGGATGATCCGTAATAATAGAAACTTGACATCCTAAATTAGCTAAAACACCTGGAGTAGTCCAAGATATATTTCTTAACTCAAACTTACTAGCATGAGATAATGTTGGACCTACTGCCATAGGATATTCATCTTTATATCTAGCTAATATATCCGCAATCAAATGTCCTTCTGTAACATGTTCTAATGTAAGTTTTACATCAAATTCTTTCGCTATACGAATTGCGTCTAAAATATCATTTGCTTGATGTGCGTGGGCTTTTAATGGAATTTCTTTATGAATTACAGGTAATAAAGCTTCCATCTTAATATCATATGGAGGCATCTTTGTAATATCCCCATTAGCAGCTTGTTTCTTTGCATCATATTGTTTTGCCTTAAATAGCATTTCTCTTAAATGAGCTGAAGTAGACATACGTGCTGAATTACCTTTTGTACGATAACATCTCTTTGGGTTTTCACCAAAAGCACATTTCATCGCTACAGGATTTTTAACGATCATGTCATCAACACATCTTCCAATGGTTTTCACCGCAATCCAAGTACCACCTAATGCATTAGCACTACCTGGTCCACTTGCTACTGTAGTAATACCAGCTAAAGCAGCTTCTTTTAATGAAGGATCAAATGGATTAAATGCATCAATCGCTCTCATTTGAGGACAAACAATATCATTTATTTCGTTATAATCTGTTCCTTCAAAACCAATACCAGTTCCTGCTAAACCAATGTGGCTATGTGCATCAATAAAGCCAGGATAAACATTTAAATTACTTGCATCAATTACTTTCGCATCATAATTTACTTCATCAGTTGTAATCTCTTTAATCTTTTGATCTTCAACTACAATACTAGCGACATATGGTTTTTCATTAACCATATCATGAACTAAACCGTTTTTAATTACTAACATACTTTAATCTTCTTTCATCGCAATAAAATCTATTACATCTTGATTTGTTGGCACTTCAAACATTTCAGGAACTTTATAACAACTACTTATCTCCCCATCTTTCATCAAATAAGCATTATCACAAAGCTTCTTTACTAATTCTATATCATGAGAAACAAAAATAACGCTCATCTTTGTTTCTTGTTTATATTTTAAAATCATTTCAATCATTTCTTGTGTACTAATCTCATCTAATGCTGTAAATGGTTCATCACATAGTAAGATATTTGGTTTATGCATTAAAGCTAATGCAATCATAATCTTTTGTAATGTACCACCAGATAGTTGCATTGGATAACTCTTAAGCACTTTAGATGGATCTTGTACATGAAATTCATTCAGTAAATCTAGAGCATGTGCTTTTCTTTTAAGTAAAGGTATATCTTTAGGAAGAGCTTCATATATTTGTTTTGATATCTTCATTGTAGGATCAAAATAAGAAGTAGGATTTTGAAAAATCATTGCGATTTCTTTTCCTCTTATCTCTTTCATGCGATTTTGATATTCATAAAAATCTATATCTTTTCTTTCTGTAATATCTTTTCCTTTATATAAAATTTGCCCTTCTTCAATTGTTCCTTCTTGAAGTAAAAGTCCCATGATAGCTTTTAAGACAGTAGACTTACCTGAAGCATTATACCCAACAATACCTGTTATCTCATTTTCATACAATTCAAAGGAAACAGCACGATTAGCTTTAACCGTGCCTTCCTCATTTTCATATTGAATTGTAAGATTTTTAACTTCTAAAATTGGATATTCTTTCATTAGTGACGCTTCTTTGGATCTAGTGCTTGGTTTAGACCATCACCAATAAAGTTTAGAGATAACATTGTTAAACAGATAGCAGCTACTGGCCAAATCATTTGGATTGGTTGCGTAGCGATTAATGAACGAGCTTCATTTGCTAGAGTACCCCAAGAAGCTTGTGGAATACTAATACCAATACCAACGAATGATAAGAATGCTTCTGTAAAGATAGCACTTGGTACCATAAGTGTTGTATTAACAATGATAGGTCCCATAGAGTTTTTAATTAAGTGTTTAAATAAGATTCTCTTGTCACTTGCTCCAATAACGCGTGCTGCTAAAGCATATTCTTGTTGTTTTTGAGCCATTACTTGAGCACGTACTTGTCTAGCTAAACCTACCCAAGAACTAATACAAATTGCAAGTAATACAGAGAATACGTTAGAACCAAATACAAGCATAATTAAGATTACATATAGTAATGTTGGTACAGAATAAATAATATCTACAAGTCTCATTAAAATCATATCAAGCTTGCCACCAACATAGCCACAAATTCCACCCCAAACTACACCAATACATAGATTGATAAGTGCTGCCGCAAATCCTACAGCAAGTGAAATACGTCCACCATACATAACTCTGACAAATAAGTCTCTACCAAATTTATCTGTACCAAACCAATGCTCAGCACATGGTAATAAGTTACGATTTGTTAAATCTTGTCCATCATATGTATATTTAGAAAACATTGGTCCAAATACAGCAAAGATAATCATAATAACTAAGAAGATTAAACCAGCTACAGCTAATTTATTTTTCTTAAATTGAAACCAGACATCTTGGAAATATGTCTTAGATTTCATTGCAATAAATTCATTATTCTTTTCATCTTCAGGAAGTTTATCAAAAGCATCAGCTGGTAATACTTTGTTCATTTCTTCAACATTCATTTCTGACATTTTCTTATCCTCCCTTATTTCAAACGAATACGTGGATCAATCATCGCACTAATAACATCAGTTAAGATATTTGCAATAATAACAATCGATCCATAAATAATAGTTAAAGCCATAATTAATGTATAGTCACGGTTACTTACACTACCAACAAATTCTGCACCAATGCCTGGAATAGAGAACATAGATTCAACAACGAATGAACCTGTTAATAATGAAGCTAGTAATGGACCAGCATAAGTAATTACAGGAATAATCGCATTTTTTAATGCATGTTTAAATACAGCTTTTGAGTATCCAGTACCTTTAGATAAAGCAAGAATCATATAATCTTGTCTTAATTCTTCTGTTAAGGAACTCTTAGTTAAACGAGATATCATCGCAATTGGTGATAAAGCTAAGGCAATTGAAGGCATGATATAACTTTGAGGTGAATTCAAACCGATAATAGGTAATACTTTTAGCCATACACCAAATAAATACATTAAGAATAAAGCAAATAAGAAGCTAGGTACACTAACACCAATTGTTGCGACAAATGCTGTAATACCTTGTACCCATTTCTTTTTAGAGAAAGCAGATACTGAACCTAAGCCTACCCCAACAATTAATGCTACACAGAACGCACAAGCACCAAGTTTAGCTGTATAAGGAAGACCTCTTGTGATAATGTCCATAACGTATTGTCCTTTACGAACAAGTGATGTACCAAAGTCACCTCTTACAACATTCTTTAAGTAGCTAACAAATTGTACAAGAATTGGTTGATCCAATTGATAATGCTGAATCATTAATTCCTTAACATTTGCAGGTAGCTTATCCATTTCACCACCAAATGGTGAACCTGGAATGCTGTGCATCAAGAAAAATGTGATTGCCATTAAGGCAAATAACGTTACTGCACCATATAACAAACGTTTTATTACATACTTTAACATACTGTTTTCCCCCTTTTTATTAACCTAAATATTGATCAAACCAATCTTTCATTTCCTTCAAACGACGAACACGATGTTTTGGTTTTCCACTCCTAGATAAACTATGATTTTCTCCTTCAAATACAACCATCTTACTTGGCACATGGAAATATTTCATTGCAGTAAACATTTCCACACCTTGATTAATTGGACAGTTGTAGTCACATAACGAATGAATAAATAAAATTGGTGTTTTTGCATTACATGCATATTTTAGTGGACTTTGATCCCACATCTTAGTCATATCAGACCAAGGTGTAGCACCCATCTCATTTGAATCAAAAGTTACACCAATTTCACTAGTACCAAAATCAGATACCCAGTTACTTACAGACCTTTGTGAAGCAATAGCACTGAATCTATCCGTATTACCTTCAATCCAATTACACATGAAACCACCATAACTTCCACCTAAGCATCCAATTCTTTTAGGATCAATTTGCTTAAATGTATTGAGTACATGATCTGTAAAATCCATTAAATCTTCAAAGTCGATTGTGCCATATTTTCCTCGAATATCTGCATATTCTTCTCCATATCCTTCACTACCTCTAGGATTTGTAAAGAATACAAAGTATCCATTTGATGCGAGTACTTGCATTTCATGGAAGAAGCTCGTTCCATATGCACATCTTGGTCCACCATGTATTTCTAATAAACCAGGATATTTCTTCTTTGGATTATAATCTTTTGGTTTCAATACCCATCCATCAATTTCTTGCCCAGCACGATTTTTGAATGGAATATATTCAGCTTTAGCAATATATTTGTTTTTGAATAGTTCCGTATTGAGTGCATGGCAAGAAGTTGCCTTAGCTTCTTCTACTTTATAAATTGCGTTACATTCATTAGCCTTTGAAGCAATCATGACTAGATGTTTCTTATCTACATCAAATGACGCAATACAACCATCAAAATCAAATACTTTTGTAAACTTATTCTTTTTATCTAATTTATAAATGAAGTTTTGATAATGAATCATAACTTTTAGATAGATATCATTACCAACACATATGATATTATGACCACCTGCTTGTAATGTATCGCATAATGGTGTATCACCAATCGCAACTTCTTCATGATTTTCAAATATCAATGTTCTTGTTTTATTTTCAATATCATAACGATAAATCTTTTCTAATTCACCACTACCCCATTTTTTCATATCAGTAGCAGTAAAGATGACATCGTTTTTGTTCAAAACAACCTCACCTATTTTTTCTTTCCCTTGTTTAACAATAACTTTTTTCTTTTTAGAAGAAATATCATAAATTGTTAAACTTGATGTCATTGGAAACAAATCATCATATGTTCTAGATACATAAACAATCTTATTTTGATCTACAACATAACTAGATACATTTGTATATTTCTCAGTGATTCTTAAGAGAGACTCATCTAATTCATTAAAGAGATATAGAGCACTTCTTTTACCTGAGATAAAACCTCTTCCATTTCCCCAAAATGGGACTTCTTCAAAAATATGATAATCTTTTTGTTCTTCACAATATTCTTTTGATTCTTTTTTTGGATCAGGTTCGTTCCAATCAACTAATGCCTTAATAACATATAAATTCTTACTCGCTTTTTCTATACCTATTACATTAAGTGGTATTTCAAATGCGCGATAAGCTTCACCACCATTTAACGGTAAGCGATAGAAAACTATTTTATGCGTAAACGACTCTTCTTGGTCTTCTTTAGAACGATTAGCTGAAAATAATAATGTATTTTCATCGTCATAAATAAAACCACTCGATTTACCATCGTGAGTAAGTTGCACATACTCATTTGTATCTAAATCCATATAATAAATATCTTTTTCATATGAATTTTCTTTTAGATTAGGAGTTGTTACAACATAACTTACATGTTTTTGATCAGGACTTAGTTGAATATTGCTTGCGAATTGAATCTTAGCAATATCTTCTAAGGTAATTTTCTCCATTTTTATCTCCCCCTGAGTGTCTCTTAACAAACACTGAGAGGTCGTCCAAGACGACCCTCTCAGCTATTTTACAACAAATTTTAACTAATCTTTAGTACATTGGCTAAAGTATGGCATTGTTCCATGTAGTTCATATCCAGATAGACTAGAGTTAACTAGAGCAGGAGATGAGAATTGGAATAATGGGAATTCTTTAAATTGTTCTTGGATTAGGTAATCTTCAGCATCATGTAATGCTTCAGCAAATTCTGTTGGATCAACGATGTATTTAGCATCATCAATCATTTGATCATATGTAGGATCATTTACTGAATCATATACTAAGTTAGCTGATGTCCAGTTCTTTAAGAAGTTCATTGGAGAAGCACTAGCTTGTAAGCCATAACGTCCAATTTGGAAATCACCTTGATCTAATTGATCATAGTAAACACCAGATTCAACTGCATCGAAGTCAACTTCTACACATCCTAGTTCCTTCCACATAGATTGAAGCATTGTAGCTACATCTTCATGGATACTGTTCTTAGAATATTTATATGTGAACTTTAATGGATTTTCTTCTGTATAACCAGCAGCAGCTAATAGTTCTTTAGCTTCTTCAGGGTTGTATGAAGAATCATAACCTTCAGCATCTCTTTCTTCACGGAAGTCACCACTTACGCCATATAGACCAAATGGAACATAACCATCTAGAATTGGATAAATTTCTTCACCACCAACAACATCTACAAGAGCTTCTTTATCAATAGCTTCATATAGAGCTTTACGAACGTTAACATCCTTTAAGAAATCAGGACCACTTTCACCACAGTTTAGAACTAGAGAATATGCACTAGGATATGTTAATACCCATAGGTTGTCTGTTCCTTTGAAGCTTAAAGCTGTAGAAACAGAAACACTTAACGCAACATCTACGTCACCTGTTTGGAATGCAGCATATTGAGCATCAACATCTGGCATTACTTGGTAAGTAATTTGTTCCATTGTTACTTCTTCAGGAGCATAGTATGTATCAGACTTAACAAGAACTGCTTTGTCGTTTAGTGAGAATTCTGTTAATTCATATTGACCACATGTAGCATAGCCAAGTTCTGTTGACCAATCCGATTTATGTTGAGGAGTATCAAGTGGTAATGGAGACCATACACCACCACCAGCAACTGTTGTTAAGAAATAAGGTACTGGATAGTTAAGTGTTAATACTAATGTGTAATCATCAGTAGCTTCAATACCAACTGAACTATGATCTTCTGTAGTACAATCGAATGATTCACCTACTGTATAAGCATTTGTTGAATATTCTTCAGCACCTTTGATCATTTGTTGCATATCGTTTACACGGAATGCATTGTCAACACCATAAGATAGAGCTCTTAAATAAGCATATACATAGTTTTCTGCTGTGATTGGAGTACCATCAGTGAATGTAGCATCTTGTCTTAAATGGAATGTCCAAGTTAAACCATCTTCACTTGTTTCAGAACTTTCTGCTAATGCATAGCTTGTTGAGCTATCAGCTTCAACTTTTGTTAAGCCCTGATAAATTGATCCAATAACATATGCGTTATATAGAGTAGTACTTAGTGCAGGATCTAAAGTATCAAATTGTGCGCCAATAGCAACAACCATTGATGAACTTCCTGTACTTGCGCTTGAATCTGCTGTTGTAGTTCCTGCTGTTGTAGTAGAAGTATCAGTAGATGCTGAGCTACCTCCACAACCAACTAAACCAAGAGCCATAACACCAGAAAGTAAATAACCTAAACTTTTCTTCATGGAATTTCCCCCTTTAAGTTATGAAAATTATATTATTCACTTTGAAAACATCTGTCAATATTTTTCAGCAAATATTTTTGATTATTTTACATTTATATTTCATTTTCTTTCATAAATATTTTCATTGCTATCATTTTCACAAAATTAAAGAAAGAAAATTATTAAAAATATGCCCTTAAATTCTTTAAAATTAAAATATTTCCCCTTCCAATCAATAAATCATTCTCAAATAAAAAGAATCCTTGAATACCATTCTTTATAAATGAATATTCTCAGATTCTTTTCAATTAAACTTTATTAGTTTTTAACGCAGTGACTAAAGTATAAGCTTGAACTATGTAATTCGTAACCAGATAAGTTAGAACTTACTAGAGCTGGTGTAGCGAATTGGAATAGTGGGAATACTTTATATTGTTCTTGAACGATGTAATCTTCTGCTTCATGTAATGCTTCAGCAAATTCTTCAGCATCTACAATGTACTTAGCATCATCAATCATCTTGTCATATGTAGGATCATCGATGTTGTCATATACTAAGTTTCCTGATGTCCAGTTCTTTAAGAAGTTCATAGGAGAAGCACTTCCTTGTAAACCATAACGAGCAATTTGGAAATCTCCTTCATCTAATTGATCGTAATATACACCAGATTCAACTGCTTCAAAGTCAACTTCAACACAACCTAGATCACTCCACATTGATTGAAGCATTGTAGCTACATCTTCGTGAATACTATTTTTAGAATACTTATAAGTAAACTTTAATGGATTAGATTCACTATAACCAGCAGCTTCTAATAATGCTTTAGCATCTTCTGGGTTATATGTTGTTTCATATCCTTCATCATCTCTTTCTTCACGGAAGTCTTTTGTTGCACCAAAGATACCATAAGGAACATAACCATTTAGTACTGGATAGATTTCATCTCCACCAACTACATCTACTAAAGCTTCTTTATCAATTGCTTCATATAGAGCTTTACGTACATTAACATCTTTTAAGAAGTCTGGTCCATCTTCACCACAGTTAATATCTAATGAATATACACTAGGATAACTTAATACCCACAAGTTATCTGTACCTTTAAAGCTTAGAGCTGTAGAAACAGATACACTTAATGCAATATCTACATCGCCTGTTTGGAATGCAGCATATTGAGCATCAACATCTGGCATTACTTGATATGTGATTGTTTCCATCTTTACATCATCAGCGTTCCAATATGAATCACTCTTTGTGATGACTGCTTTATCATTTAAAGCAAATTCCTTAAGTTCATATTCACCACTAGTTAAGTATCCTGGAGTAACTGACCAATCTGATTTATGTTGTGGTGTATCAAGTGGTAAAGCTGACCATACACCTCCACCAGCAATTTGTTGTAAGAAATACGATACTGGATAGTTAAGTGTTAATACTAATGTGTAATCATCTGTAGCTTCAATACCAACTGAACTATGATCTTCTACAGTACAATCAAATGAATCCCCAACAGCATAAGCATTATTAGCATATTCTTCTGCACCTTTAATCATGTCCCTCATACTATTAACAGTAAATGCATTATCTACGCCATAAGATAAAGCTCTTAAGTATGCATATACATAGTTTTCAGCAGTAATAGGAGTACCATCATTGAATGTAGCGTCTTTTCTCAAATGGAATGTCCAAGTTAAACCATCTTCACTTGTTTCAGAGCTTTCTGCTAAGTTATAGCTTACTGAACTATCTTCATTAACCATTGTTAGACCACCATATATAGAGCGAATAATATACGCATTATATACAGTTGTACTAATTGCAGGATCTAGAGTATCAAATTGTGCACCAATTGCGACAATCATTGATTGCTCAGAAGCTGTAGCCGAACCTGTACTAGAAGCAGTACTAGCAGCAGTAGCAGTTCCTGAAGATCCACCACTTCCACAACCTACTAGACTTAAAGCACACATACCAGAAAGTAAATAACCTAAACTTTTCTTCATGTTTTTATCCCCCTTCGTAAGTTATGCATTAAATATATTCAGTGTTTATGCGGGCGTCAATAAAAAATGAAACATTTTCACACAATTTTCATAATTTCTTTCATTTTCTTACATTTTTGTTACATTTAGCTATTTCTAGCGTTTTATCTTATGATATATACATACAAAGAGGTACTTTATGGAAAATCGTAATTTACAAATAGAAATATGTTGTGGAAGCTTAACAGATTGCTTAACAGCAAATAAATATCCTATTGATCGTATTGAATTAAATAGTTCTTTAGAATTAGGTGGTATTACCCCAACTCTAGCAACTCTTTTAGAAGCAAAGAAACAAACAAATAAAAAAATTATATGTATGGTACGCCCAAGAACAGCAGGATTTTGTTACAACGACTATGAAATTAGTACTATGTTTATGGATGCTAAAATTATGTTGGAAAATCACGCAGATGGTATTGTATTTGGTTTCTTAAATCCAAATCGTACAATTGATGTACCTACTACAGCAAAAATGGTAGAACTCATTCATTCCTATAACAAAGAAGCAGTATTTCATAAAGCATTTGATGAATTAATTGACCCTTATAAAGGTATAGAAGACTTAATATCTTGTAAAGTAGATCGAGTATTAACTAGTGGTTGTGCCCCTACAGTACTTAAAGGAATTGATGTCATTACAAAGTTAGAAAAAGATTATGGTAGTAAGATACAAATCTTACCAGGATGTGGCATCAATCAAAATAATATCGTTGAAATACTAGAAAAAAGTCATGTAAAACAATTTCACATGACCGCGAAAAGTACATTCAATGATCGTGGTGACTATGTAGCAGTTGATGGCAGAAACATTCAAGCAGTACTAGATAAAATCGGTAAAAGTAATCTATCTAGTAGAAATAACTTAACTGGTGAAGATATTGCAATGCTAGAAAATGATTACTACGAAAATAAATTCGAATAACACGTGGTACAGGCAATTAACCTGTACCTTTTATTTATCTAGAAAACGAAAATACTAACCTTCTATTTTTTCCTTATCAAATAAACCTAAAGCTATGAGTTCTTCTATTTCTTCATCAGTTAAATCAGAATATCCTAATGAGTTAAGTAAGTCTAGTTTAGTCGCTTCTTCATCATCTTGAATTTGTCGTATTAATTCGAATACTGGATCATTTTCAAACATAATTACTTTTCTCCTTTTGTTAGTACAAAATGCTGCAAACCATTATTCTGTAAATGATTTGAATGACCAAAAGATAAATGTGCTCTATAGCTGTTTAATACTTCAGCTATTTCTTTCATTTGATAAAAAGTCCTATTTATTATAAGATTCCAACACGTTTAAATACTGTATCTACATTCTTTGTTTGATATGTAGGATCAAAGCAATCTTCTATTTCTTCATCACTTAGTGTAGAAGTTACTTCAGGTACAGATTTCATTAACGCTTTAAAGTCTAAGCCTTCATTCCATGCTTTGATTGCTTGAGGTTGTACTGTATCATATGCTTTTTCACGTGACCAACCTTTATCTACTAGTTTTAACATGAAACGTTGTGAGAAGATTACGCCATGAGTTGCATAAATGTTATCTCTCATTCTATCTTCAAATACTGTTAAGTTTTTCAAGATATTACCAAAGCGATTAAGCATATAATCCAATAGCTCTGTAGCATCAGGTGCGATAATTCTTTCAGCTGAAGAATGAGATATATCTCTTTCATGCCATAAAGGTACATCTTCATAAGAAGTAATCATATAACCTCTTAGTACTCTAGCACATCCACAAATATTTTCTGATCCTATTGGATTTCTCTTATGTGGCATAGCACTAGAACCTTTTTGTCCTGCTCTAAATCTTTCTTCTACTTCTCTTACTTCTGTACGTTGTAAGTGTCTTATTTCTGTAGCCATTTGTTCTAGAGTTGTACCAATTAAAGCTAGTATAGCAAAATATTCAGCGTGTCTATCTCTTTGTAAGATTTGAGTAGAGATAGCACTAGACTCTATTCCTAACTTTTCACATACATAATCTTGGATAAATGGTGGAATGTTAGCAAATGTACCAACTGCACCAGATATCTTGCCTGTTTCTACCATCTTACTAGCATGCTCAAAACGTTCTTTATTACGTTTCATTTCTTCATACCATAGAGCAAATTTCATACCAAATGTAGTAATTTCAGCATGTACACCATGTGTTCTACCCATCATAACAGTATCTTTATAAAGAAGTGCTTTTTCTTTTAAGATTTCCATGAAGTCATCAATATCTTTACGTAAGATATCATTAGCTTGTTTATAACGAATACCATTAGCTGTATCTACTACATCTGTACTAGTAATACCATAATGAATCCATTTCTTTTCTTCACCTAATGACTCACTAACACATCTCGTAAAAGCAACTACATCATGTCTAGTTTCATTTTCTATTTCTGCTATACGATTAACATCAAACTTAGCATTTTCTTTAATTTTATTAACATCTTCTTCTGGAATATGACCTAACTTACTCCAAGCTTCATCAATTAATATTTCTACTTTGAGCCAAGCTTCATATTTAGCTTGTTCACTCCATACTTCTTGCATCTGTTTACGTGCATAACGATCTATCATTTTATTCACCAATCCTTACTTCTATTATATTTTATTACTATAGGAACTTGAAGAGATAGAAATTTTTCTTATGATGAACATTTCCATATTGCCATAGGATGATTTTTAACTCTTTCTAATTCTTCACCAGCAAATAATAATTCTGGTTCATAGATTCTATGATTAAAACCATCCCAAAATAATAAAATATTATCATCAGTTTTTATTTTTTTCTACATATTTTCTAACTATGTCTTTTGTATCATTAAAATCGCGATGGCTATTGTATTTTTCTCTACTAATAGTTGTTCGTAAAAATTTTAAAAATCCTCCAAGCAAAACAATAAATACTCTTATAAATGATAAAATAACCTCTAACAATTAAAGTACTCTAAGTAATTGCACAAGTTCACGAGATCCATGACTATTAGAACTAGTACATCTAGTATCAAATTTAACAAATTTATTATTTTCATAAAAAGATAGTAATTTTTCTTCATGACTTGCTTCTAAAAAAGTTATCACTCCACCTACTTGATATTGAATTTCTTTCACTTTATTCCATGCTATTTCAAGAAGTTCACTACCTGTTATTTTTTCATTAGCATTATTTGCGTAATTTTTACCTAGCTGAGCAATTAAATATGCTGGAACAACATATGTTTGGGTTTCTTCATTATATTCACTAATTCGCTTTAATTTCCTTTTTATATTATTACTTATTCTTTCTCCACGAATCATTAATAACTTTAACGCTATAGTAAAATATCCAAGTAATTCACCATCTTCTTTATTCAATATTATATACGTGACTGCTTGATTCTTTTTAGCAAAATCAATCGAACTATTTTTTAAAAATTTTTCTATATCCTGATTCTTTTTACATGAAAAATCGGAAAGAATTTGAACCAAATCATTCTCTCCGAGACACGAATCTTTATTGTCAAGATAATTTCGAATGTTAATCACATAAAACTTATCTTTGTGTAGCATTCATTTTTTTCCTTTTTTTCATCATCTTAATTATGTCGTTTTTATCTGTTAATTCTTTTGCTGCAACAGGAATTTGTACAGGTCGATTACTAGCAGAATATTCAATTGCATCAACAAACATTTGTGCTTGTTTTTGACCAGTTATAACAAAATTTCTAGTAATACTTGAAGTTGCCATAGAATCACCTCCTCTTTATTAGCTTATCCCTATATTAGCGATTACTTTTCTAACTTTTCAAGTTAATTTTATTATGGAAATATTTAAAATGCTATATACAATTTCGGATTTATCTTGTCATTCTCGGAATAATTATTATTGCTTACTCAAACCATAGTTAATTCCTCCTCACTAATAGTTATTCGTAAAAAATTCGTAAATCCTCACTTTTTGTTCAAAAAATTTTATTTTTATATTTGATACATTATGCTATCCTTTTATAGGAGTGTTGTAATTACAACAAATTTTTTTATGATTAAGCAAATAGATAAAATATTCAAAACTCCTTTATTTAAGGGAATTTCTAAAGATAAATATTATGATGTATTAGAACTATTAGATTCACAATTAAAAAACTATTCTAAGGATCAATATATCTTTAAATCTGGCAAAAAGATAAAAAGAGCAGCCATCTTAATTGAAGGCTCTGTCGTACTAACAAGAGAAAATTATTGGAATGAAGATAGCATCATTCAAGAAGTAAAACCAGGAGAAATATTTGCTGTATCTTTTTCTTCTAACTCATCAATTACTTCTGATTTAAATGCGAAATGTTTAGAACCAAGTGTTATCTTATGGTTTCAAACAAAAGATATTTTTTCTATAGATGAACCTAATCCATATTTTGCTATTATTGCTAAAAACTTATTATCTATGCTTGCTAAACAAAATATTGATTTAAAAGCTAGAATTTGGAATATTTCACAAAATACAATTAGGAATAAATTACTTTCTTATTTATCTACTGAAGCTTCTACACACCATAGCAATGAATTTGATATACCATATAATCGTCAAGAATTAGCAGACCATTTATATGTAGATCGTTCTGCATTATCTACAGAATTAAACAAATTAAAAAAAGAAGGATATTTCTTAGTTTCAAAGAACCATTTTACCCTTCTTTCTAAATAATATTACTTTAGTGCTTTTCTAATTTTTTTAGCAATCTTTGGTCGATCTGTAGCAGATGAATTATTCATTAGTGATAAATATTCATATATTTTTAATTTCTCATTTGTTGAATAAGAAGAATCTACTTCTATCATTTTCACAATTTCATTTAAGCTATCAAGAAATTCACTTTCTGCTTGATTAGCTCCTGCCGCAAATATTTCGTCAAATCTTTTAGCAATCGAACCATCATGTTTTCTAAATAATCCCATAAACTATCTCCTATAAGAAGCTTTCTTTTTGATTATCTTCGTAACTAACAACGTGTGTATCAATATTACTTAGACAATCATCAATTTCTTTTTGATAATCAAAACAAGATTCATAATATTCTGCTTTTTTCACAGTTGGCTTTGTGACTGGATTTTTAGGATCAAAGATTGTACAACAATCTTCAAATGGTTGAATTGAAGTTTCATATGTGCCAATCTTTCTAGCTAAATCAATAATTTCTGTTTTATCCATACAAACAAGTGGTCTAATTACAGGTAAAGACACAACTCGATTAATTACATTCATACTTTCCAATGTTTGTGAAGCTACTTGACCAATACTTTCTCCAGTACCAATAGCTAAGCATCCTTCTTTATTTGCTACTTCTTGTGCCAATCTAAACATCATTCTTCTCATGATTGTTATTGCATAAGGATCACCCGCAGCTTTATAGATTTGAAGTTGTAATTCGGTAAAATTAACAACATGTACTTTCATCTTACCTTGATAAATACTAACTATCTTAGCTAGATCCATTACTTTTTGTTTAGCATTTTCAGAAGTATAAGGTGGTGAAGCATAATGAATCGCCTCTACTTCTAACCCTCTCTTCATGATTTCAAATGCTGCTACAGGTGAATCAATACCACCTGATAGCATTAATAAAACTTTTCCATTAATTCCTGTTGGATAACCACCAAGTCCAGGAATTTTTTCCGAAGTAATATATGTATCATTTTGTTGCACTTCAATTTGAATACTTAATTCTGGATGATGTACATCAACTTTTAAACCTGTTTCATGTAAGATTGTAGAAGCGACTGCACGATTAATTCCATCACTATTTAATGGGAATGTCTTATCATGTCTTCTCGTAATTACTTTAAATGTTTTTTTACTAGCTTCATTTTCTTTTGCAATTCTTAAACAAGCAGCTTTAATATCATCAATATTACTATTTACTTTTTCTGTAAAAGAAAAGGAACTAATACCAAATACTTTTTGTAGTTTTTCTTTAATTTCTTCAGGATTTTCATCAGTTAATTTGATATAAATACGATCATATGTACGCTTAAAAGAAAGATTAGGATAGTCTTTTAGCATTCTTCTTATATTTTTATCTAATTTCTTGATAAAATCTTTA
This sequence comes from Lachnospiraceae bacterium, assembly GCA_963593385.1. Lineage (GTDB taxonomy): Bacteria > Bacillota_I > Bacilli_A > Erysipelotrichales > Erysipelotrichaceae > Bulleidia. Next base: position 94,653 of record CAVAZS010000001.1, read on the forward strand.
CGATTTTTCCCTTTTGTACTTAATTCGCCATAACGAATTAACACTGTATCATATTTAACCATAATGACTAATAATCTCCTTTAGTGCTTTAATAAAATCTTGTACATCTTCTTTTGTATTGTGATAAGAAAGACTTACACGAATACAACTAGATGCTCGTGAATCGCTAAATCCCATTGCCTTTAAGACATAACTAGGATTATTGGATTTACTTTCACATGTGCTTCTCGCTGATATCATAAATCCCATGCGATTTAATGCATTTTGCATCACTTCACTAGGAATTTTCTCGTAAGAAAAATTAACAATACAACATAAATTATCTTCTGGATGATTTAATTCAATACCATCAATTTGTTTTAATTCAAAAATCAAATAATCATGTAATTCTTGTATATAATCATGATATTTCGTTTGATTTTCTAGTGCAATTCGTAATGTTTTAGCAAATACCATATTTGTACAAGCATTACTTGTTCCACCTCTTAAACCACCTTCTTGTTCGCCACCATTAATTAAAGGAACAAAAGGTACATGTTTCTTTCTCACTAAGATACCACTTCCCTTTAATCCTTCAATCTTATGTGCTGACATTGAAGCTAAATCGATATAATCAAGAGAAACAGGCACTTTACCAATAGCTTGTGTTAAATCAACATGCATGTAAGCAGAAGATTCTTTCTTTACAATTTCTTTAATCTCATCTATTGGATTCATCATCCCTGTTTCATTATTAACTAGCATTATAGAAACAACACTTGTATCTTCATCTAACGCTTCTTTTAAATCTTGTACGGATACAACGCCTCTCTCGTTTACAGGTAAATATGTAACACGATATCCAAAAGTATCTTCCATTTGTTTACAAGCATTCAAAATACTAGAATGCTCAATTTGTGAAGTAATGATATGTTTCTTTTTAGGCATAGCAAAAGAAACACTCTTAATTGCTTCGGAATTTGCTTCACTTGCACCACTTGTAAAAATGATTTCATCATAATGAACATTTAGTAAGGATGCTATAGCACTTCTAGCTTTCTCAAGATTTCTAGAAACATTAGTACCTTCATCATATAAAGATTCACTATTCACATAGGTTGTCTTAAGCAATTCAATATATGTATTTAGTACATCTGGATGAACATTTGTTGTACTAGAATAGTCAAAATATACTCTTCTATTCACCTGCTGCTCTTGCGTTCTCCTTTACCATCTTTTCATAGTTTCCTGGATGAATCTTTTCAATCGTTGCAATAGCAATTGTTAATGCTTGTGTATATTCACCATTTCTAAAACATAATTCACTTCTAGTTAATTCTGAATCAATATCAGAATATGTTGAACGATAACGATTACCAAATACAATTGTATTTTCAACCATCATTACAGCACCAACAACATTGTTTACATTGTTATATAGCTTATAGATAAAGTCGATAGCTTCTTTTAATGTAGAATTTAATAATTGTACATTTAATGGTGTTTCTGCTAATAAACTTTCTAAACGATGAATATATTCATTAGCACGATTCATATCTTCTTCATATTGAGTACTAATTGAAGGTAATTTATATTTACGAATACTAACTTGAAGTTGGTTCATGATAACTTGTAATTTAACAAGTTGTTTCTTAGCACGATCCTCATCCCCAGAAGCATTACTCATACTTTCTTTAATACTATTAATTGATGTTGTAATTTCATTTAATGAACGTTCAATTTCTTGTAATTCATTTAGTGATTTAGAAGCTGCTGTTTCAGTAGCTTGAAGGTCATCCCCAATTGCATCTTTCTTTTCTTTAACTGCATTTAATTTATTTTGTGCATCATCAATTTGATCTTTAATTCCTTCTAAACCAAATCTTGTAGAAAGAGTAGTGTATTGTTTTTGAATATAATCTAAATTTTCAAATGCAGCTGCATATAACTTTTCAATGCCTTGCGCAATAGAAATAAGTTGAGATTGACTCTCATCTTCTTTCTTAACGGCATCATCCATTTGTTCTAGTCTTCTCTTATAATCCTCTAAATGTTCTTTAACATCTGTCGCATCACAATTTTTTAAGTTACCAAGATCCTTTTTAAGACCTTCTGTAATTAATGCAAGATTATTTGTAATTTCTAAATGTTGAAGATAAACGCCACGTTTTCTACAATCCATATAATCATGGTGTAAATTCTCAGCCATATTTGGAATGACACCACGAGCTTCTGTTAATAGTTCTGGTAAATCTCGAATTACTGTTCTTAAGTTATCAATATTAGACTTAATACTTTCTAATTCACTACTAGCCTTTTCAAAATCAGACGCATACATCCATTCTTCAAAAGCAGAAAACATTTTTTCAATTTCAGAGAAACGATTTTGAATGCTATTCCATGCATAAGATAATTGACTACTATTATCTTGTGCTTCTTGTTTTAAATCACGGAAGTCATTCTTCAATCCATTTACTTCTTGTCTTTGTACAGTTTCTTTTTCAAGTAAACCATCCAAGAATTTTTCTAAATCCGCAACTTGTTTTTCTCCAAGAGACATACTTGCCTCTAATTCTTGTAATGAACTTTTTGCTTTCTTTAATTTTCCTACTAAAATTTCATCTTCAGTATCTGATAAAAGAGTCGAAATCTGTTTTAAATTAGCTTCGGCAGCCGTGAATTGATCCTTACTTCTAGCTACTTTACTCATAGCTTCTGGATCAACACGACTGATGGCTACTGCTTTATTCATCTTAAAAGATAGAGGAACACTCTTAATTGCGTTATATCTTACTTCATATCCTTCTAATTGTTTTTTATATTTACCACTTTTTATTCTTTGGGCGATAAACCATATAATGATTAAAACAACTATAACTGCTATAGCGATAATCACTCTAATATCTGACAATATTTTAAATACGTTATCCATTGTGCTTCCTACCTTCCATGCCTTATTATTCTATCACATAAATTTATAGTCTCGAATACTAGTTTTTATTGACTTTGTAACTTTAGATTGATATTATTGTTTAGCGTCAAATGATGGCAGCTTATAGAGTTTATGTTTGATAGCGTTGTTAACAGTAAAACTGCAACCTTAGTACCTTGCTGCAAAAAGTGAAAAGGAATTATAACAACACCCTACATATTGATCTATCTGTTATTGTTTCTCGGCCATTTTATAAGGAGGAAACAAAACATGGCACGTTACACAGGTCCAGTTTGGAAGAAGTCTAGACGTTTAAGCTTCTCTGTATTAGAAACTGGCGAAGAATTAAAGAAGAGAACTTATGCTCCAGGACAACATGGTCCTACAAAGCGCGTTAAGCTAAGTGGTTATGGACTACAGCTTCGTGAAAAACAAAGAGTTCGTTACATGTATGGTGTTAGCGAACGTCAATTCTACAATGCATTCTTAAAAGCTGGTCATATGGAAGGTATGACAGGTTACAACTTCTTAGTTGTATTAGAAAGCAGATTAGACAACCTAGTTTACCGTATGGGTTTTGCTACAACAAGAAAAGCAGCTCGTCAATTAGTTAACCATGGACACATTGAAGTTAATGGTAAGAAACTTGACATCCCAAGTGCACAAATTAAACCAGGTTCAGTAATCGCTGTTCGTGAAAATGCATTAAACATGAAGCCAATCGTTGAATCATTAGATTCTAACTATGTAGCTCCTGCATTTGTTACAGTAGATAAAGAAAACAAAAAAGGAACATTCGATCGTATTCCTGAAAGAAGCGAATTAAATCAGGAAATCAACGAATCTCTAATTGTCGAATACTACAACAGATAGTCTTCAAGAACAGATTCTTAAAGCACAGCTTGCTGTGCTTTTCTTTTTGCTTTAGCCATCAAAAAAGATGTACCTTTCAAAAGTACATCTTTTCATTTATACAATTAACAATAACTTATGCCCAAACTAGCCACAAGAATACATATCCTGATAATACCGCAACAAGTGTAAATGGTATACCAATACGCATGAAGTCTTTTGTTTTTACTTCATACCCTTCTTTTCTTAAAATCCCAATTCCTGCAATATTAGCACTTGCACCAACTGGAGTAATATTACCACCAAGAGTAGCTCCTATTAATAATCCAAAATCAAACAAATAAGGATCAATACCCATCATAGCCGCAATACCTGTAACAACCGGTAACATTGTCGCTACATAAGGAATATTATCAATAAATGCAGATACTACAACAGATACAAATACAATGAGTGTATACATCACAAAGATATTATTTCCACCTGTTTTCATAAACAAGCTAACAATTGCTTCAATTACACCAGCTTCTGTAATTCCTTCAATAACCATAAATAAGCCACATAGTAATAATAATGTTTCATAGTCTACTGACTTTAATACATTTTTTATAACTTCATTATTCTTTTGTCTAATGCATTCATAAATAATTGCAATAATTGCTAATCCACAACAAATAAAACCATTTGTTAATTCTGGTTTATTTTCAAATTGAGACGCAACGATTAATAATACAATTACACCAAGTAAAAATACCGTAGGAGCATAATCTGTTACTTTTGCTGTAACTTCTTCATCAACTTTCCCTTTTTCTTTTCTAAATAAAAATAAGATAACAGGTATTGTAAGTAATGCCCCTAATTCTACCGCAAAACAAATACCAGGCTTACCTAAGAACCAAAAGAAATCATTAAAACTCATATTGGCATAAGAACCTAATAAGATACTTGTTGTATCACCTACTAGAGTAGCAGCACCTTGTAAGTTACTTGATACAGCAATAGAAATAATAACTGGTACAGGATTTGTTTTAATTTTACGACTCACTTCAATGCCAACAGGAGCGACCATTAGTACTGTCGCAACATTATCTACAAATGCCGAAATTACACCAGAAAATAAACTTAATAACACAACTGCCCATTGTATATTAGGAACTATCTTTAATAAGTTTTCAGCCATAAATGAAGGCATATTACTTTCAATAAATAGTTCTACAATCATCATTGTTCCAGCAAGCATCATAATGACATTTAAGTTTATTGCCCCTATTGCACTTTTAATTGGTAAAATTCCTAATAATATAAAAATCAGTGCTGTAATTAAAGCCGTATAACTTCTATACTTTGGTAAAGCTAAAAGTAATACATACATCACTACAAATATACCTAAAGCTAAAAACATTTTATCTCCTCCCATAAAAATAATGCCTCACTACGAAGCATTATTTTTCTTTATCCTCTTCATATTGCATATGTCTTTTAATAATGACACGAATAATATCTGCAGCAAGCTCAACATCTTCGTTGCATACTACATACTTATATTCTTTTAAATTGTTCATTTCTTTTGCAGCTTTTGCTAGTCTTTGTTGAACAATTTCTTCTGGCTCTGTTTTTCTTGAACGAATTCTTCTTTCTAACTCTTCCATACTAGGTGGAATAATAAAAATAGAAAGTGTATCTTTAACTTTCTTCTTTACTTGACTACAACCGTCTTGGTCAATTTCAAGTAAAACATTCTTTCCTTCATTTCTTAATCTTTCGACCTCTTTTAAAGGTGTACCATAACAATTTCCAACAAATTCTGTCCATTCTAATAATTCATCGTTTTCGACAGCTTTTTTGAATTCATCTTTTGTTACGAAATAGTAATTTACACCATCTATTTCCCCTGGTCTTTTATTTCTTGTTGTCATTGAAATAGAATATCCAATATTTAGTTCTGGATCATGAACTACTTCTTTTAATACAGTTCCTTTACCAACACCAGATGGTCCACTAATAACAACTAATAACCCTTTTGCCATTTCTTATCTAACCTCTTTTAAATAGGTTACATTCAAATATGAATTTAGTCAATGTGATATAATAGGGTCATGGCACTAGATGGAATTTTATTAAACAAGATTATTAAGAATATGACACCTATTTTACCTTGTCGTATTCAAAAGATTTATCAAATATCACAAAATGAAGTATTATTTCAAATTCATAGTTCAACTATGGGTAAAAATCAACTATTAGTTTCTTGTCATTCGCAATATAACCGTATGTTACTAACGAAAAGAAACTATCCTACACCAAATGAACCTGGTAACTTTGTCATGGTATTAAGAAAATATCTTGAAGGAGCGACTATTTTAACTATCGAACAAATGGAATTAGATCGTTGGTGTGATTTTACGATTAGAAGACATAACGATATTGGTGATTTAGAAGAGTTACACTTATATGTAGAACTAATGGGTAAATATGCAAATATTATTCTTGTACGTGATGGTATTATTATTGATGCTTTAAAGCGTATACCACCTTTTGAAAATAATCGAAGAACAATACAAGTAGGTGCTAAGTTCACCCCTACTCCTTCACAAAACAAGAAAAATCCTTTTGTTGATCAAATTATTGATCCTAACATGAATCTTACACAACAATTTGCGGGATTTTCTCCAATGTTATCTAAAGAAATTGAATACCGTATGAGTAATGGACAATCTTTCTCTAGCATCATGAAGGAAATTGAAGATTCAGAATATTTATATATCGATAGTAGTAAAGAAGAACCTGTATTTCATTGTATAGCGATTACTAGTAGCGGTGTAACAACCAAATATCCTTTATTTGAGGGATTTGATATTTTATATTTTCATAAAGAAGAAAAAGAAAGAATTAAAGAAATTTCTGGTGATATCTTTCATGTCGTTAAGAAAGAATTAAAACATGAAAATCAAAAACTACCCCGCTTATTAAAAGAATATGATGATGCATTAGATTGTGATAAGTGGAATAAATATGGTGAATTACTTTATGCCTATAATATTCAAGACACAAAAGGAAAAAAAGAAATTCAATTATTAGATTATGAGACAGAAAAAGAAATTACTGTTCCATTAGACCCAAAATTAGATGGTAAAGGTAATGCTAGAAGATGTTATCAAAAATATACTAAACTAAAAAAGGGTCAAAAATATCTAACAGAACAAATTGCGATATGTAAACAAGAAATACAATATTTTGAAGGTCTATTAGAACAAATTGAAATAGCTGACTTTAATACTGCTAATGAAGTAAAAGAAGAATTAATTAAAGGTGGCTACATGAAAGATAAACGTCCTCAAAAGAAAAAGAAGAAAGCAAAACAAAATATTATTCACTTCACTACGATAGAAATGAATAATGGTATTTCAATTTCTTTTGGTAAAAATAACTTACAAAATGATGAACTTACTTGGCATCATGCTAGAAAAGATGAAATTTGGTTACATGCTAAAGATTATCATGGTGCTCACGTTGTCATCCATGCTTCTAATCCTGATGAAGAAACATTACGCTTAGCAGCAAATATTGCCGCATACTTTTCTAAAGGCAGAAATTCATCAAGTGTACCTGTTAATTATTGCTTAGTAAAAGAACTAAAAAAAATACCTAGAGCTAAACCAGGTATGGTACAAATGGGTTCATATAAAACAATTTATATAGATCCTAATCCTAAAGAATTAAAACAGAACCACATTATGATTGATTAGATTCGTTGATCTGATCAATCATTTTTAATAATTCTTTTACTTCAGGTGAACGTAAACGTCTGTATTCTCCTTGCCTTAAATTACCACAAGTTAAATGTCCATAAGCAATACGTTCAAGTCGTGTTACTTCATAAGAAAAATGTTCCATCATTCTTCTTACTTCTCTATTTCTTCCTTCAAATATTGTAATTTGTAAGCGACTTTTATTCTTTTTCTCATTTTGTGTAATTAAATATACTTCAGCCGGTAAAGTCATTCCATCATCAAGCTTTACCCCTCTTTTTAATTGATTAATTTCATATGGTTTGATATAGCCGTCAATTGTCACATCATAAGTCTTAGGTAAATGGCTTTTTGGATGCATTAATTTATTTGCAACTTCACCATCATTTGTTAAGATAAGCACGCCTGTTGTATCGTAGTCTAACCGTCCTACAGGAAATATTCTTTCTTTTACATCACTAAAATAATCAAGTACTGTATCTCGATCATGTTCATCTTTTGTACTACAAATAGTATGTTTAGGTTTATTCATTAAATAATATACTTTATTCTCTTTTGTAATAACATTACCATCTACAGCGATTTCATCATTACCAGACACTTTAACACCTAGTTCTTTAACAACTAAGCCATTTACGCTGACTCTACCACTTTGAATCATTTCTTCTGCTTTTCTTCTAGAAGCTACTCCAGAAGCAGCGATAACTTTTTGTAATCTTTCCATGTTTCCCTCTTTAATGATGATTTTGTGTATTTCCCCAAAAGGAAGATCCTGCTTTTGAAAAATCATTCATTAACATTACAGGTATCCTTCTAAACTTATCATCTTTTGTCATTAACTTTTTACATGCAGTAAGCCTTTTTCTTCCATCAATACATTTATATGTATCTTTATCAATGCAATTTACATGAACAGGAATAGCTATACCACGCATCTCTATACTATTTATAAAGGAAGAAGAAACTTCTTCTTCCTCAAACTCAATTTTATCTATATCAACTATTGTATTTATCATGATTGATTCTTCTTTGATGTTCTTCATCAAGTTCTCTTACTTTATCAAGATCTAATACTTCTGTATCAAATATTTCTAAAGCTTGTGTAACATCTACTGGTGGTAAAGGTTCATTCGCCTTCTCTTCATTTTTAACAATTCTTTGTTTTGCAACTTTGATATTCTTCTTTTTATGATGGAAATAACGAATCACAATACCTAGCGCTATTAATACAAGTAAGCATACTGTAATTAAAGCATATACAGCTTCTAAGTCATATGAACTTGTTTCTGATGTAACAGATTCCACAGGATCATCACCAATATAAGTATTAGATGTATTTCTAGAAACAAGCATATATTCACCATCTTTACTACCCATAAAGGTAATTGTATTAGATGTTTGTCTTGTATAGCATTTTTCTACATCTCCATTTTCACTATTATAGTAAAGAACAGTATATACTTCAGCTTCGGTTGCATCATCTGGTTTTTTAATACTAAATAATACAGGCCCATCTAAACTAAAGTTAGAGAAATTCTTTCTTAAACTAATTACAAATGAATCTTTTTCTGTTGAGCCTAGGAAATTAGCCACAACATTCATTGCATCACTTGCTTCAGTAGATACATTTTGTTTAATTCTCACACGATATGTATCCGCAATAAATTCAGGTTTAGATAAACTTGAAGCAAGTGGAACAGATACACTTAATCCTGAAATACCTAAGTTATAGTTATTCTTCTCAATAACATAACGAATAGAATTTCCAATAGCTTTACGCATAATTGAATCAAATGACCGAAGTTGCGTTTGTGTTAAATATGGTAAAACATTCGCATCAATCTTTTGTTTCAAACTTAATAAGTAATTCAAATCCCAATCACTTAACTCTTCTGTATCTTGATAGCGTTCAATAACAGAAACAATAGAATCTTTTATTTCTGTTCTTGTCGTATCTTTTTCTTCACTAACATGAATCGAATAAGAAGTCTCACATCCTGCATAACTTACCACTACTTCTTGATTACTTTCTTCATCAAAGTTAAAACCATATACCATAGAAGTATTTAAATCGACATTTTCAGAAGAACCATCTGCGTAATTCACTTTAATTACGCCACCTTCAAGATTAATACGATCATTTACTTCATATTCTGTTTGTGGAGTTACTTTCATTTCTATAGAAGATACATCTTTATATTGAGCTGTAAAAGTAGTATTTTCTTCTACATTACTTGTTGAAATATCCCAACCAGTAAAAATCGCATGATCTTTTGTTGGTATAACAGAACTAGCTTCAGTACCTGATTCCATTGCATATGTAATTGTAGATTCTTCTCCAGGGAAACTTCCTTCTCCTGCATCAAATGTTACATGAACATAATTTTTTTCTTCACTACTATTACTATCAATAACAACTTGTATATCTTCAGCCTTCACATAACCGATATTGTTTTCAAAATCATATGTATATGATAAATCTACAGCAGAATCTGCATTCAAAGTAGCTTCAGATTGCACTTTATAATAATCGCCTTCTTCAGTACTGATATATCCTAAGATTACAAAAGCCATATCTGGATTTTGACCACTATCATATAAGACTTTAGAATCTGTTTCAGGATATTGATATACATAAATTGTTTGTGTAGATGTTTTAATACCTAATGTATAACTATTTAAATCTTTATATCCTAAAGCTTCATCAAACATACGATAATATGAAGCAGCCTTTTCACCCCAATAAGGATCACTTGCATAAGATACATTCATACCACTTGATTTATTTCCAAAGAAGCTACCGTGATATTGAGATTTTAATGGACTAGCATAACTACCAGAAATATAGTATTTTGCATGTGAATAAATAGAATGTGCTACATTTAAATATCTTGAAGCATTGGCTTCTACATCTGAATCATATGCAGCATGTCCAAATAAGTTATTTCTCGTAAAGCTTAAAGAACTATGACCGAAATATGTTTCATTTGCACTTAGTGATAGCATCATTAAAGCATTTGCACCATATGTATATTGATACATCCAGAACGCATCACTTGATTTATACAATTGAGAACGTGTCATTGTATCATCATTAGAATCTAAGTCACGATCACTATATACATCGATATAGTCTTTGATACCCATTGTATTTTCAATGTAGTCTTCTACTTCACTCGCTGTAGCATTCGTAATTGTTCTATGAGATACAAATTGATAATAGTTATAATATGGATCATTAGGATTAACTGCCTGTTCTCTAACACCACTACTATAATCATCTAGCATTTCATTAATATTACCTGCTTCATAAAAATAGTGTCCATCATAGCTATAATATGTAACATCACTTGATAAATAGTCTGGAGCAGTTCCAAGATTGATCATGCTTGCATAGTTATCATCATCCATTTGTGTCTTAATCAAGTGATATAAATTACCTTCATTCACCATATAAGCAGTTAATGTAGAAGAAATACTTTCTACAGGGACAATCTCTACATCATGTATAGATACCCATCCTTCTACACCAGAAAGCATGAATTTTACTTTTGTTCCTGAACTTTCCGTACTAATATATGCACCATCTTTACCATAGCATCCATTAGTATATCCACTAACACCATCAATTGCATTTGTGTAATTTATATTTACAGAACATGCATCATCCACAAGAAATAAAACAATACCATGTTCACATTCATATACAATACCGTCTTTAACAACACCTAAATTAAGATAATTTTCTTTATTACTTTGAAATATACTATCGGCATATAAATAGCCTTCATAAGCACCAATCTCTTCACCACTAGCAAAATCTACTACATGATATAGCCCATCTTCAGCAACTTCACTTGCATTCATTGCATAAATATCATTTGTAGTAGGTAAAAAAACTAGTGATATAGCCATTAAGGCAACTATTAATTTGTTTACTATTTTAATCATACTTGCGCATTATAACATCTTAGGTCAAAAAAATAAAATTGAATGTATAAGAATTCAGGTTATTTTCAGATTATTTATAAATAATTGTAGCAAAATGCATAATCGTATATTTCTTCATAAAAGCTTCTGCATTCATAATAACTTTCTTACCATATACAGCATTAATAAACTCAAATTCATTTTCATTTACTTTACGATACATTGTAAAATGTGCTCCACGTTTATGATAATAAAGTAATATACCTTCACTACTAGCATTCATTTTTTTCACTAACATTTTTTCAGGTAATGAAGCAAACTTTACATCTAACTTCTTTTTTAGATACGCATATAAACTAAATACAGATTCTCCAAAAGCAGAAAAGAATAAATCGTCTTTACTTAAGTTAGAAGTCACATCATATATTTCAGGATTAAAATGATTCACTTGTAAAAGATTATACGCCGCAATCCAACCGCAACCTTTATCTTTTGAATTAAATAGTCCAAATGGAATAACATCTGTATTATCTTGTTTAATAATCAATCCTTCTTCATTAAATGTATTCTTTTTACATAACAAACGATAAGGATCTGTTATTCTTTGTAAGATCTTTCCTTTTGAATAAAAAGCTAGTTTATTAAGTGTATGACGAACTTCTTTTTTATTGCCTTTATAAATTACTTTCTCAAAACGATAGCGATTAATCATAAATTGATAAATACGATTAAATAGTTCATATAAATCATTATATTCAAGATAAGTTATTTCAAAATCACAATCGTGTTCATTAATAGTTATATAAAATGAAGCTACTTTTTTATCTTCCACAAATACATCATAAAAATGTCTATTTTTCCGATACTCTAAAATATGACTTGGAAACAAATGATTATTTTTAACAAACTTATACATATTTTCCTCCAAACAAAAAAGCTGCCATCAGGCAGCTAATATTATTTACGATTGAAGAAATTTGGAATACCAGAATCATCTTCATCTTCAACAGAAGAAATTGATCCAAGTCCAAATCCATCATCTTCTTGACTAACCTGAACATTGTTTCCAGGTAATGGGCTCTTAAATGCAGCAGGTCCATCAGTTTCAATTAATGTAGCTTTTGGTAAATCAAATCCAGTAGCAATTACTGTAACAATAATAGATTCACCAATCTTATCGTTAATAGCAACACCGAAGATAATATCAATATCATTACCAGCAGCAGAACGAATTAGTTCAACTGCTTCTTGAGCATCGTATGCTGACATACTAGCACCACCAGTTACGTTAACGATAGCACTCTTTGCACCAGTAATTTGAGCTTCAAGTAATGGTGATTGAATAGCCTTAGTAGCAGCATCTTTAGCTTTATTTTCACCAGATGCCATACCAATACCAATTAATGCACTACCTTGACCTTCCATAACGCTCTTAATATCAGCAAAGTCTAGGTTAATCATTGCTGGAACAGCAATTAAGTCTGTAATTGTTTGTACACCTTGACGTAAGATGTTATCTGCTTCTTTGAACGCATCTTCAAATGGGATATGACCAATAATCTCTAATACTTTGTTGTTAGAAACAATAATTAAACTATCTACATATTCTTTTAATTGTTCTAATCCTTGTTCAGCTTGTACTAAACGTTTTCTACCTTCAAAGCTAAATGGTTTAGTAACAATACCTACTGTTAAACAACCAAGTTCTTTTGCAATCTTAGCAAATAAAGGAGATGCACCAGTACCAGTCCCACCACCTAAACCAGCTGTAAGGAACACCATATCTGCTCCTTCAATTGCACTACGAATATCAGCTTCACTTTCAACTGCAGCTTTACGTCCATTATCTGGATTACCACCTGCACCTAAGCCATCTTTTCCTAATTTAATTTTATTTGCTACAGGAGATACATCTAATGCTTGTAAGTCTGTATTAGCTACATAGAACTCAACACCTTGTACTCCTTCAGATACCATTCGGTTAACAGCGTTGCTACCTGCTCCCCCTATACCGAATACTTTAATTTTTGCTACTTGATTGTATGTTAAATCTGCCATTACCTTATCCTCTACTACTTATCACAAATTACTATTTCTTTACATTATTAGAAAACATACCTTTAAGTTTTCCAGTTAGTGTGTCTTCACTATTAGGTTTTCTTTCACGATATGATACTGAACGAATAAAAGCGTCCATATCTAGACTATTATCGGTATAACCTGTAATCGGTAATTTGTCTTTATAAGCATAAAATAAACCTAAACATGCAGTCATTCCTGCATTTCTAGCGCCAAGAGTTTCTGGAATATAATTCCTTACCTCAACATTTAAAGAGGATTGTAAAAGCTCGTTTAAGCCTTGCATTTCGCCACCCTCTCCTGTAATGATAACAGTTGAAGGCCCAGCTTGCAAGATACCGCCTAGAATTTTTTGCATATTTGCGAGCCATTTATTCACCATTGGAGCTATGCATTTACATAATTCAGTCTCTGTAATCTTCTTTGCATTTCCATTTTCAGACCAAATATATACTGGATTAGACGAAAATACTTTTTCATTTAGTCTTGCACTATATTTAATAAGTTCACAAGCCTCTTCTCGTTTTAAGCCATATTGATCTACAACTCGACTTGCAATAGAACCAACGCCTAATGGTAACACTGTCGTTTCCATAAGTTTGCCTTTAGCAAAACGAGCAATGGTTGTCGCTTCCCTCTCCATCTTTAATAAGATAACATTACGATCTACAGATTGTTCAAATAAAGCTGCTTCTTTAGCTGCTGCATAAGTATCTAGATAAATATCCATTACTTGTAATCCAGCTTTTTCAACGCAACCTACTAATGAATAAGCAAGTTGTCTATCTGCACATAACAAATCTATATCTACAACTAATTCTTTTGCTCTTTCTCCAATAGGAATTCTTCTAGAAGCAATACCATCAATTGTATATTTAACACATACTGTTTGAACTAAAGCTAATTCTTTACCAATAGAAACTTGTTGTTCAGCTAGTTTCATCGCATTACGTATATCTTGTACTGTAACTACTGCATCATATCCTTTTACTGGAACTGTAACTCGAACAGATTTTTTCTGCATTTGATATGAAGGAATGGATAAAATAACTTTTTCTACTTTTGCACCAAGCATTTGTTCAGTTTGTTTACATGCTGTTTCAATCGCTGAAGTAATATCATCAGCGTTATTCATTGTATTATATGAAAGACCCCCACATGGAATCATCTCAACTTTTAAAATATTTAAACGAGGACTAAAGAATTCACCTACGACCATGCGTACTTCATGATCTGAAACTTCTACCGCCGCATAAATTTGTTTATTGTCCACGATAAAAAACTCCTTCCTAGATATATTGATTTTATCACAATGTTTTTATGAACTAAAATAAAAACAATTTTTTTATACAAAGTTTTTACAAAAAGTGAGGATTTACGAATTTTTTGCGAATAACAATAGTAGGAGGAAATACTA
>CAVAZS010000002.1:0-44172 GCA_963593385.1 Lachnospiraceae bacterium
TAATGTCTGCTGAAGCATTTGGTATTCTAGCTAAAGAATTTATTGAAGTTTATAAGAAAATCGACAACAAATAATAGCCATTACGATAGACCCCCAGTTCAAATTGAACTGGGGTTTAATTTATATGCAATACAATATGAATATTAGTTATCAATTCATACTATTTTGATATGATTTCAGCAGTTGGTGTTATGCTTTGTAATCCAAGTTCATCATCTTCTGCTGCTCTATAACTAGTAACATTTATTGAATACATATAATTAGAAATTTCAGGAGTTTCTTCATCATTTAATACTTCAACTTCAAAAGGTTCAAATTCAAATACATAAGATGTTTCTTCTTTTAGCTTTCCTGTCATATCTTCTTAAAAACGAAGTAAAAATGGTTGATTTTGAAAGAAGTGAACTACAGCAATTGTATTTCCAGGAAGCACACAATAATCAGGTATAAGTTTTTCAACAGTAGCAGTAAACGATCCTGAAAACTGTGCAAAATATTTTTCATTTCCATCCTCAAAACCTGCTTCATAGCCAGCTGAATAACCTTCTTTGTAACTATCATCGATACTTTGATTATTATTCCCACAACCAAATAGAGAAAATATTAGCATAAGACTAAAAATTGCTGTAATAACCTTTTTCATACTATTTCACCTCATAAATTTTGCTTGTCCTTTCTTAAGCAAATATTTTCATCTAACCAAACCAATAGGATTAATTTATGTTTCCTTTTGTCACCTAAAACATAACATATTTAATTCATCAAAAAAAGATAACCATCTGGCTATCTTATCTGCTATTTCTCAAATATATATTTTTCAGCTTCCATGAAGTTATTAATGATTACATCAGCTTCATGTTGGTCTGCTATTTCATATTGATCTTTATAAGCTAATACTGTTGCTCCACTATCTTTTCCCGCTTTAATTCCAGCAGTAGAATCTTCAATCACAATTGTTTCATTTGGTAATACATGACTCATTTCCATAGATTTTAGATAGATAAAAGAATCTGGTTTAGCGTGTCCATAGTCTGTACCACAATATATACCATCTACATATTCTCTTAATTCTAATTCAGTTAAAGCTTCTTCCATTCTTGAAGCTAAAGAGTTAGAACATACACAAATATATTTATGATTTTCTTTAATCTTAGCCATCAATTCTTTAACATATGGTGTACGTAATTCTTTTATGTCATATTTTTTTCTTACAGGATTAAGGATGGCACTACGATGTTCACGATAGTTTTCTTGATTACCAAAACATTCATCCATAAGTCTAGCATGTACTGCCATATTTCCACCCATAATATGAGATAAATTTTCTTTTGTATAAGTCACATTGTATTTATCTAGTTCATCTGTCATCCATTTACGATGAACAGCTTCTGTTTGGGCAATTACACCATCAAAATCAAAACATACTAACTTAATCATTTGTCTTTCCTCTTATTTAATAATGAAAATCCTGCACTCTTTGTCGAATAAATCTTCTTTCGAACAATTTCATCCGTGCTTTTCCCAGGTAATACTTTCTTTAATAATGAATGAACTTCGTTCACTTGGAATGTTTGTGCTCCTAATTGTTCACCATCTTTTAGTTTTAATGTAATAAGATAATTCTCATCACGGTTAACATTCCACTCTACTATTTCATCTAGTGTTAATCTTAATACTCTAGTTTCATCTTTATTATCATATAGTATTAATGCGTCATCATAGACATCCATTACTTTATGGTCTTTTACTTTAAAAAATACAAGTGAAGATAATATGAGAAGGAATCCACCAAATGCTAGTCCAAATGCATTTCTAAATATGATGACACATGCGCATCCCACTATCATTACAGCTAGTATCGCTCGACTTGGCTTATATGTAATTGAACCTAAGAGTTTACCATTCTCTTCTAGTTCATTAATATGTTCAAATTGATTATGATTCATGTGATTCTCCTTTTGATGCATATAATGGGCAAATATGCTCTATATTTTGAATAAATTCATTTGTTTTATCTTTAGATTCAAATATACGTAATGGAACTAATATATTTGTTTGATTTTGAAAGATGATGACAATCATATTTGTATATAATGCATAATCGTATATCTCTTGTTTAGCACCATTTACAAACATGCCTTGTTCAGATAAAACAACATGCATTTCTGATAATTTCAACTTTGTTGGATCAGTATATTTTTCTATTAATACTTTTTTATATTTAGTAAATAATACTTTATCTGCAATAATGATCCATATAACTATAAGTGCTATACCAATAGACCATACTAATATTGTTTTAGCAGCTAATACCAAAAATAAAAGGATGCCAACAGGAACAAATAATCTTAAGCGCCAATGAAATTTATTAATTTCTGTATCATATAAAAGAGATGTTTCATAATATTCTTTTAGTTCTTCTTGTTTTAATGTATATTTCAAATCTATCATCTTATCACCTGAGAGTAATTTTACCTTATTTTACTAGAGACAAAAAGAGTTCTAAAGAGCATAACTCTAAAGAACTCTTCTATAATTCTTAATTAAGCAAGAATGTTGAATGCGGATAAAATAATTGCAACAACGATTGATACAATTACTAGTTTTCCTGTAGACCATCCCTTTTTGCTTAGCATGTAATACATGATTAACATTGTAATAACATTCGCAAAGTGAGGAATAATCGCATCTACTAAGTCATTTAAGTTTTGTGTTAATTCTCCAACAGTCCATGATACACCAAATTTAACATCAATAATTGAAGCTGTTAAAGCACCAATAACAGATAAACCTACGATACTAGCAGCACTTGTTAAGTGAGCTAAAGAACTAGATCTAGATGTGATAAATTCAACGCCTTTTTCATATGCTACATAGAATCCAAAGTAGAATAAGAACCAAAGTACAAGTTGTACAGCTTCTGCAATAACCCAACCAACGATACTACCGCTTTGCGCCATATATGCCGCAATAGCACCCATAACTGTAGGAAGAATAACCCAAATAATTGAGTCTCCTAGACCTGCTAAAGGACCCATAAGAGCAGTTCTTAAGTCAATTGCTGTTTCTGTACATTCAGGTTCTTTTGTTTCTTCAATTGCAAGACATGCGCCTAAGATAATGTTACCCATCCAAGGGTGTGTATTATAGAAACGGAAGTGCTGTCTATATTTAGCAGATAATACTTCTTTATCATTATCATAGATTTTAGCCATAGCTGGGTGAATAGCCCATACCCAACCACCAGATTGCATTGTTTCATAGTTAAATGGTGATTGTCTTGCCCAAACATATCGATTTAAGACTTTACTTAAGTCTTTCTTTGTTAGAATTCTCTCACTCATCGTAGTTACCATTCGCAATATCTTCTGCAGTTGGTTCTGTATGAGCAACTGCTACATTGCTTCCTCTCTCTAAAGCCTTATATTCATTTACAGCAAATACTAATGTAATAGCAGCGATTGCTAACATTGGTAAATCTAAATAAGATGCTAGTACAAATCCAAGAACAACATAGATTCCATATTCTTTTAGATTCATGTACTTTAATAATGTCGCAAAACCTACAGCTGGTAATAATCCACCAACAGTAGTCATACCCTTATTTAACCATTCAGGCATACTAGCAATTAAGTTTGTGATGAAATCAACACCTACTGTCATAACTAGTACTACTGGTAAGCAATATACAAGAGCTTCTAAGCATAAGTGACCAAATACCCAGAATCCCATCTTATCAAAGTTTCCTGCATCACTTTCTGCAATTTCTCTATGTACGAAGAATGAACCAAATGTTTTTGTTAAGACATCTAATTCTGTACCTAATGCCGCAACTGGAACACCAATTGTAAGTGCAGCTTCAACACCATTTCCTGTTGTTACTGCGAAAATTGTTCCAATAACTGTACCCATGAAGTAATCTGGAACACTTGATCCTCCAAATCCTCCAATACCTAAGCTCATTAATGTCATTGTGGCACCGACATTTAAGCCTGTTGTTGCATCGCCCATGATGATACCAACGATCCAACCTGTTAAAACGTTTGCTGCGTAACTAAATAATTGTGCACCTTTACCAATAAATTTAAAGGCAAATACAAACACTGTAATTAGTACGACTTGTAGTGGTGTAATCATATTATCCCCTTTCTTTACTCCATCTAGTCAAGAGCAGCTTCTTTTAGTGGATCATCTGTACGGAATTGACATGTAATTTTAATACCAGCATCTCGCATTTCTCTTAGCATACCTAATTCCTCATCTGACACACGAACTGTTTTATCCAAAGTAGTTGTTTTACCAACATTTTGGGTAACATTTCCTAGATTCACTCTAGCAAACTTGACTCCACCTTTATATAAATCGTAGACATCCTTAATATATCTACCTACAAGGAATACTCTTTGATTTGTATAGTTTCCATTTAGAATATTCGCAATAGCTTTTTCTGGTGCTAAAACAGATAGATTTACTCCTGCTGGAGTACCTAACTTAAGAGCGTTTCTAGTCATATCACTTTCTGATGCTCTCTTGTTTACTACCATTGCACGTGTCGCTTTAGCTGCAGGAATCCAACTTGTTGCGACAATTCCATGAACCATACGATCATCTACACGTACATCAAGTATTCCACTTGGTTGTTTGTATTCATCCATAATTTTTTCTCCTTTGATGATTTGTTATTTATAGTGTAAGCGCATTCACATACTTTTTAAAGTATTTCAATTTCTTTGATTTATTCTATTATTTTGACCAATCACATCGAATTTTATGTATATCATTTATTTCCAATACATAATTGTTCGCTATTTTTCTTTTTTGTTATGAACTTTTGTTGACCACAAATTATGTTATGCAAAAAGAAAAGACGAATTTCTTCGTCTTCAACAATTCGATATTAGAAACCACCTTCAACGAATTTTACTCCGTCTTTTGTTTCTTCTCCTTTAACAGGATCAGCTTGTGTATGTTCATAAACAACACCATCTTCAAGCTTTTCATCTTTTACTTCTTCGATATCTTGAATATTACCTTTTAATAATTCAGAGTTATTCAAGTTACCATTACATACATAATCTTTTCCACCAAAGTAAGATAATGCAATATCTGTATCAAGTACAAACTCAATTACACTTGAATCAATACTATGACTACAACCATTTGGTGCATCAACCGAAGCTTTCGCATCAACTTTAACAACTGGAATAACGATACCTGTATCTAATACGACATAATATCTTGAACCAATTTCACCAAATTGATATCCCATAGCTACACCAATAAACCCATCTTCATCAATCAATAGACCTGTTGTTTCATCAACTGTCATATTGTTATGAATATATTGATATTGCTTTGATCCTGTAGAAGTGATCATTTTGTAATCTTCATAAGTTTTTGTACTAGAAGTAGAACAAGCACCAATTGATTCTGATAAATATTCACGTTGGTAATTCTTTAAATCACTCAACTTAAAGCTATCACTATCAAATGCCGATAATGATAAACCTATAATAAGTGTGCTTAATGCCACTAATGTTTTCTTGATAATATTTTTCATATACAAGAATTATTTTACTATTTTTTTCTTAAGATTTCAATCTACTTCACTTGTCGAACGTATTCTCTAATTTCCTTAGAAATACCTTTACGAATCATTGTACTAGCAGAGCCAAAACAAATCGCATATCCTGCTTTTGTTTCATATACTCTTACTGAACCTAATTCGTTTAATTTCGATAAATCTAATAATGTTGGGTCATATAAACTTACTACTAATCTATTAATAGAAGAGTGAACGAATTTAATGTTCGCAATACCACCAACTGATGCGATTGTTTCTTTGATAATTCTATCTTTTTGACCTGTTCTAAATAAATCTAGTGCAAGTTCACCAAAATATAACTTTGTCATTAAGAAATAAATCACACCAAATATCAAACCTACAATAACTACTTTAATTACAGATTGTTGTAGTTGGGCATTTTGTGAATATTGAATCAATTCTAATAATGTACCTGGATTTACGGCCATTGTAGATTGACCAGTATAATTAAATCCTAGTGAAACATGCATTGCTTGAAATATACCAAACATCAGTCCCGTACACGTCACATGGAATAAAAATAATAATGGGCATAATGTTAATAAAACAATTTCAATTGGTAATATCGTTCCACAGAATAATGAAATTAATGTCGCAAAGAAATAGAACAAGAACATTCTAGATTTTTCTAAGCGATCTGTTTGTGTTGTGAAGAATGCCCACATCATTGCTGGCATAGCAAATATATTCAATACATAATATGGTGTGATAAAACGACCACTCATATTTGTAAATTGTCCTATCGCAAGTTGATTTGTCCAAATATTTACGTCACCTGTAATATTAGCACCAGCCATACTTACCCATGATCCACCGCTAGTTCCATACCAGAATGGTGAACGAATAATGGTACTTAGATTACATACAGCAAGTAGTCTATCTGTAATTCCATAGATTACGAGATTAATTGGATTAGTAGTATCTTGTGAAATGAAGCTTAATACATTATTAATTCCATTAAGTGCATATGGCCAAACATACGCAACAAGTATGCCAACTATTCCTGAAAGTATAATTGTTCTAACAACACACCATGTATCTTTACTAATAAAAGAAAATATACCGTATTCTCCTCTATTCTTACTTACGCCAAAACTATTAAGTGTTATTAGCGCAATTAATATCGTCGCTAGTATTCCTGTTTGTAGTGGATAATGCGTACCACTAGTTAAATATGTTGAAGTAGTAGATATACCTAAAATAGAACTATATGCAGAAGAACCTAAGTCACTTCTAGCAAAATACATTGTAAATACAATATATGTAACGTATCCTGCTAAAGCTGAAATGATTGTTGTGACACTTCCCTTTTTCTTTGTCACAATACGTAGTAAAAAGATAAGTGGAAAATTCACAATAATAAATGTACCAACTTTAGAAATTGCTTCAGCTAGTACAATAACTAAATCATTTTTAATAGAATAAAACATCGCAAAAGTTGGGCTAGTAATTAAATTGCTTAGTCCAATCATTACTGTTGCGACCATTAAGACGCCTATTGGAAATATTAATAATTCAAATAATGAATGCCATTTCATCTTTAACCCAACCTTCTTTAAAACAAACTCTTTAAACGTTTAAAATAAGAAATATTTCTACATCTTAATAGATTTACTTTCTTATCGCGACTCATTTCTACTTGTATTTTTTTACATTCATCTATTGCATAGACTTCAGAATCTACTCCAAGTATTGCATTAGAAAAATTATCAGATTCTATTGTTAAGCAAGTACTACCCTTCATTACAATTGGTGAACCAAGAGAACGATACTTACTATGATGAATACCTGCAATCTCACTCATCACTATCGCATTCATTCCTTCTACGATTACTGCTCCACCAAGAGATCTGTTATATGCCGTACTACCAAGTTGAGTCGCAACACATATTCCTGTTCCTCTAAATTCCTCAAAATAATCATGATCTACAGATATATCTAATACTTGTGTACGTTGTACATTTTCTATACGCATTTCATTTAATGCATAATATGTATTGAACCCTGTATCTATCTTTAATAGTGGAAAACTAACAGTAGATAATTCATGATTTAGGAATTGTGAAACAAACGTATCATATTCTGAGTCATTGTAATCTGTAAAAAAACCTAAAGTACCTGTATGCAAACCATAGAATTTAATTTGCTCTATCCTATTTATATATTGATGTACAGCATATAGAAATGTACCATCTCCACCGATAACAAATACAACTTCAGGATTTACATCATCCCGAACTAGATTTTCTTTTTTCATTGTCACATCTAATGTATTTGCTATATGTTCTGATAACTCATCTAATCTATGTACAATCGTATATGTTTGCATATTCCCTCTTTTGAAAAGGGCATGAAAACATGCCCATGCTTTATTAATAAATCTTTGTTCCTGCTTTTAAGCCATTTACTTCTGCTACAGCTAGTTCATTTTCATCTTTACCAGCTAATAACATACCGTTGCTTTCGACACCACAAATAATTGCTGGTTTTAAGTTAGCTACAACGATTAATGACTTACCAATCATTTGTCCTGCTGTATAACTCTTAGCGATACCAGACACGATTTGTCTAGGTTCATCTTCACCTAAATCCACTTTTAAGATAAGTAATTTATCGCTATCTGGATGTTTCTCGCAAGCCACAACCTTACCAACTCTTAAATCAACTTTTTCAAATTCATTTTTATCAATCATGGCTTTCTTTTGGCTTTCAACTTTTCTAGCCTTAGCAATCTTTTCTTGAATTGCATTTACTTTATCCATAACTTCTTTTTCATCTAAACGTTGGAATAAGATTTCTGGTTTTTCTGTAACTTTAGTACCATTTTCTAGACCACCAAATGTTTGTACAGATTCAATATCACGTTTATCTGTATTTAATTGATTTAAAATCTTTTCACTTGTTACAGGTAAGAATGGTTCTAATAATACTGCAGAAATACGAATTGTTTCTAATAAGTTATATAGAACTGTAGCTAAACGAGAAATCTTATCTGGATCTTTTGCAAGAGCCCAAGGAGTAGTTTCATCAATATATTTATTACTACGGCTTAATAGATTGAAGATATCACTAATCGCATCCGCTACACGTAATTCATCCATATTTTTATCTACACTCTTAACTGTAGCCATTGCTAATTCTTTTAATTCATCATCAATAGGCTCATTAATTTCTGTATTTGTCACTTCACCATTGAAGTATTTATTTTGCATAGATAAAGTACGATTTACTAAGTTACCTAATTTATTCGCAAGATCACTGTTAATTCTTTCAATCATTAGTTCATATGTAACATGTCCATCTTGAGCAAATGGCATTTCATGTAACATGATATAACGTACTGCATCTTGTCCAAATAATCCTACTAAGTCATCAGCGTAAATAACATTACCTTTACTCTTAGACATCTTAGAATCACCTGTTAATAACCATGGGTGACCAAAAATTTTCTTAGGTAGTGGTTCACCTAATGCCATTAACATAATTGGCCAATAAATTGTATGGAAACGCATGATATCTTTACCAATTAGATGTAAATCAACTGGCCAATATTTCTTATACATTGGATCACTGTTACCATCCGCATCATAGCCTAGTCCTGTAATATAGTTTGTTAATGCATCAATCCAAACATATACAACATGTCCTGGATCAAAATCTACTGGAATACCCCATTTAAATGAAGTACGGGATACGCATAAATCTTGAAGTCCTGGTTTAATAAAATTATTAATCATTTCATTCTTACGAGATTCTGGTTGAATGAAATCAGGATGACTTTCAATATAGTCTAATAATTCATCAGCGTATTTGCTCATCTTAAAGAAGTAAGCTTCTTCCTTCATTGGTTTAACATCACTTCCACAGATTGGGCATTTACCTTCTTCAGTTAATTGACTCTTTGTATAGAATGCTTCACATTCTTGGCAATACATTCCTTCGTAATATCCTTTATAGATATCACCTTTATCATAGAGTTTACGGAAAATCTTTTGAACTTGTTTTTCGTGATCAGCATCTGTTGTACGAATGAATTTATCATATGTAACATTCATACAATCAAATTGATCTTTTACGATTCCTGCTACTCTATCTACGAATTCTTTAGGTGTTACACCTTCTGCTTTTGCTTTTTCTTCTACTTTTTGACCATGTTCATCTGTACCTGTTTGGAAACGAACATCATATCCTGTCATTCTCTTATAACGGCAAATAGCGTCTGCTAAAACAATTTCATATACATTACCAATATGTGGTTTACCAGATGTATATGTAATCGCTGTTGTTAAATAATACGGTTTTTTATTTTCCATCATAACCTCCACGTGTTACTTGTTTATATCTACTTAATTATACATAAAAAGCAATTAGAATTAAATAAACATCACGTTATAGATTGGCACGTAAATGATTTTATTTTCTATCTCAACATCTTTAGTATTAGAAAATACATATCCATATTTTGCATTGTAATCTTGATTACTTACAAATGCATCAATCGCACTATGAATCTTATAATCTTTACCGGATTTAATTTCGATTGGACAAGCACAGAGATTATCATAATCATCTACCAAGAAATCAACTTCACCCTTAGATTTATTGTCGTAGTAGAAAAGTTTATGATGATGTGCAGCTAATTCTTGAGCAACAACACTTTCATAAACAGTACCAAGATTAATACTTGTTTCCGTAGTAAGTATTGCGTTAATGTTATTTTTATAAAGAATATTTGTTAAAATGCCCACATCATTTAAATAAAGTTTCAAAAGATTTTTGCTAGAAGTTTCAATTAGTGGAAAACTAGGATTAGATATTGCTTTAACTTCTAAAGCAATACCAGAATGAATTAGATATTCAAATTCTTCTTCATAATCCGAATATCTTTTTCCTTTTTTATCTTCGATATTTTTAATAACTAATCTTTTCTTTTTATTTTCTAAATTAGAAGGGATCATCTCATATATTCTTCTAATCTTTAGTTTTCTTCCTTCATCATATTTTGAAGCATCTATCGAATAGTAATTATGAATATCTTCTTGAATATTTCTCACTTGCCAAATATTTTTTGTTTCTAAATACGTATTAATCGCATCAGGCATACCACCTACAATTAAATATTTTTTAAATAAGTCCATCATTTTATTATGCAATGATTCTGATAAAGATTCTCTTTTCATAAAAGAATCTTTCATCTTAGCAATTACTTCTTCCCCAACACCGTTAGCATATAACCATTCTTCAAAATCAAGTGGATACATCCTTAAAGTTTGTATACTTCCAATGGGAATTGAGTTTGTCTTAGAAAGAGCTACACCTAGTAAAGAACCACTTGCAATATATGTATAACGATCATCTTTTTTCAAGAATTTTAATAATGTTAAAAATTTAGGATAAGTTTGAATTTCATCAATAAAAATTAAAGTATTACTTTTATCTTTCATCTTTTCGCCATACATTGCACTCAATTGTAGATAAAAGTCCTCAACCGAACCTATATTTTCAAATAAATGATTTGTAATTGAGTCTTCAGCAAAATTAATCTCAATATAATTTTCAAACAATCTATTACCAACTTCATTAATAATAAAAGTTTTACCTATTTGTCTGGCTCCATCCACAAGTAAAATCTTATTAGAATCTGACTTTAAATAGTTTTCTATATCACTAGCAATTTTTCTTTTTAACATAGAATTCCTCCTATCCTTTACTATATTTTACACTTATTCCTAATTTTTATAGTAAGAAATATACACTTATTCCTGTTTTTATGTATGCAAAAACCACACTTATTCCGTAACGATAAACTGATCATTCAAAATATCTATAGGATTTTCAAATTTTTCTTGAATGTTTCATTCTAAGATGGTATCTTTCATTGTAGTATTCAATTATCCTAATTAAAGGTAATAGAATGCGATAGAAGAGGAGAATCAATCGTAATGGCAACAGGCAAAGTTAAGTGGTTCAATGCTGAAAAAGGTTATGGATTCATCACATCAACTGATGGAACAGACATTTTCGTTCATTATTCCGCAATTCAAGGTGAAGGCTTCAAAACTCTAGACGAAGGTCAAGCAGTTAGCTTCGACGTAACTCAGAGTGACCGCGGTCCTCAAGCATCTAACGTTGTAAAACTTTAATTAAGGATAAAACGACATAGATCGACTAAAGAACATATTTATATGTTCTTTTTTTATGTTAGAATTGTTAAATCATGTTAAGAAAGGGTTAATTATGGGGATTGTAGTATTCGGTGCTGTTTTTGTGGATATCAAAGGATATCCTATCAACCAATTTGTTCAAGACGGAAGAAATGCAGGTAAAGTTATTCAAACTCATGGTGGTGTATCAAGAAATGTAGTAGAAGATATCGCCAATGTAGAATTAAGACCAACATTTGTTTCTGTTGTCGATCAAACAGGTATTGGAGCAGATGTAATCGATAAACTAAATCGTCATAAAGTAAATACTCAATATATTCAAAGAACAGAAGATGGCTTAGGTACTTGGCTTGCTATATTTAATAATGAAGGCGATGTTGTCGCTTCTATTTCTAAACGTCCTGATTTAGCAGCTATTGCGGAAACATTAGAACAATATGGTGATGAAATCATTAGCCAAGCAGATAGTGTCGTTGTTGAAATTGATATGGAAGCCGACTTGTTAAATAAAATATTTGAACTAGCTGATAAATATAACAAGAAGGTTTACGCTGTTGTATCAAATATGTCTATTGCAATGGAAAGACGTGATCTTATGAAGAGAACAGGTTGTGTTGTATGTAATCTTCAAGAAGCTGAAATTCTTTTCTCTGCAGATTATAGTAACTATAGTCTTTCAGAATTATCTGATGTTATCGCTGAAAATGCTAAAAACGCTCACTACCCTAAAATCGTTGTCACTTTAGGAGAAGATGGTGCTATCTATAGTGATGAAAATGGTTATGGTATTTGTCCACCTCAAAGAACAGCTGTAGTCGATACAACTGGTGCAGGAGATGCATTCTTTGCTGGTGTAGCAATTGGCCTAACCTATAATAAAACACTTGAGCAAGCTTGCTTAATCGGCACAAAACTTGCATCAAGTGTTATCGCTACTAAAGAAAACGTATGTCCTAGATTCCAACCAGGTGAATTTAACATAACTGTTAGTAAATAATATTTTGCTCACTGTCTTTTAACATTTTGCGTAAATATATACCACAGATATAGTGAAATATCAAAGCAGATATCGCAAATATTGCAAATCTACCAGCTAGCGTATCTATTTTATCTTGTATATACATTACAAATGGATCAATACCAATTAGAAATCTAGTAACTTTATATTTTTGAAAAATAGCTTTTTGATAACTAGTTATTTTTCTTTTTTTATTACCAAATACATATACATCTTCTTTATGTTTTAATGCTTCTCCAAACGCCTCAACAAAATCCGCATGGTCTTCAGGATAAAAGAAATCCCTCATTGGTTTTGTTACGGCATAAAATTTATCTAAATATTTGTTATTCATGTTTTCTTTTTTCTTAGAAGATCAAAAGTTATATGTTCAGCATAATAAATATCATCTATTACCTTATCTATAGATTCTTTACATCCTTTCTGTATCCAACGATAAATTATTGATAATTCACCAGAGAAATAAAACCAAAATACAACCTCTTTTTTATCTTCTTCTATCTCCATTTCACTTAGCATTCTTTCGAAGAAATATGAATAAATCATTTTGTTTTCTGCTTCAAAATTAAATAAATAACTATTATCTAAAATCACTTTATATGTATCTTTATTCTTTTTAATTTGTTTAAAATTATCAGGCCAGAATTCTTGTAATAAAATCTTTTCTTGTTCATCATTACTAAGACTCAAGAAATTACAATTATTTTTCTCATTATATTTATTAAAGAAATTCTTAATCGGAAAAGATATAGCTGACGTAATATCATTTAACACATCATCAATACTTTCATAATAGTAGTAAAAAGTAGAACGATTAATTTTAGCTTTTCTACACACTTCAGATACTGTTATTTGATTAATACTTTTTCGACTTAATAGATTTAAGACGGTTCTTCCAATCTTTTCTTTTCCTTTATTTTCTTTTTGATTTTTCATGGATTTTTACAGTTTTCTCCTAAATCTATTATTTCCTTTAATATAAGTCCATTGATGTAATTTAAAATCAATAAAGCGATAGCTAAAACGAATACTTTAATTATTGTTAGTTTGGTACCACAAATAATCGCACCAACAACTACCGCAATAGCTATAGTGAAATGCTCCAATATCCAATGATTATCATATAAATCAATTTGTTTTTTCGTCATTTTATATCTATTGTCCTTATATTCATAATATCCAAATGTGTTACGTGCTTCTTTTAATGATCCCATAAGCTCTTTATCACAAGCTATAGGATTTAAAAAGTTTCTTATATTATCCAAAATTTCATTCATACAAATACTCCAAATAACGTAAAAACAATTCTATTATTACATAACTCAATTAATTTATTCATATTCAATTATTAAGAGGAGATAAATTTTACTTCATCTCCTATTTATTAATATCTTTGAGTCAAAACCCTACAAGAAGCGTGAGTAGTATAATCCCATGGTGTATTCAACCAATTGGTTACTGCACTTCCATAATGTTTTACAGATCCATTAGAATTATATTGATTTACTCTTTCTTTTCTTAAAATATCACAATATTTATTGTAATTATAATCACCTTTCAAATAGATTGTCGTGTTATTTTTTATAGATTTATATACAGCCTTGCAGAATTGCTTTATTGCTGTTTTAAGAATAGTAATTTTATTTTCTTTAAACACAACATCTATCAAAACTTCAAATGTACTTTCAACAATAGTATCAGTACTGAATTTTGGTGTTACTCTTACTATATCTGTAGGTTTCCAGCCTTTCCATTGATCATAGTCATCTATTAATGCAGCTGTAGAAATAGAATTTTCTTCTTCGTCAGTATACACACTGTTTTCTTCCACAACAACTTCATATTGTGCTGACATTATTGAATTATGATTGTCATCATACATATATATTGTGTTGCCAATTACTTCAGTATAAATTTGACCATCAGAACTTTCATAAACATATTCTTTTATTTCCTGATTATTTTCTTGTACAGTTTTTTCACTAATACAATTTATTTCAGAGTCATCGGATTTTTCTTCAGCTTTAACGATAAAATTCATAGGAAGTATACTTGCTATAATTGCTATCACTAATAATTCTTTTAATCTTTTCATACTTTTCTCCTTATTAAAATTTGGCTATCAATTATAGTTATCGCCATTTTTATACCTTGCAATCATTTTATGTATTTTCCTTTCATCTGACTAAATAATAACAATTACGAATTTCTTTTTGTACAACACAAACATCAAAAAGTGTTGTAATGATGCAGTTTTTCGAGCTTTTATACCACTTTAGAATCAAAGAATAAAAGTGGTATAATTTCTCGCTTTTTTCTCATTTTGCATAGCAAAAAGCATAGCCTTTCGACTATGCTTTTTGCTAGTTGATTTGTCGTTAGAAAATTGTTAGAGTGATTGGACTTTCTTGCTTTCATATAAGTCATATACACGTGATACTGACTTATGATTTTGAATTGCATCAATTGCTTGAGCAATCATATCAGCTACAGAAAGTTGTACGATTTTATCGCAATTCTTTGCGGCCTCTGTTAGAGGGATTGTGTCTGTAACATAAATTTGAGAAATAGGTGAATTTTGAATCTTTTCAATTGCATCTCTAGAGAAGATACCATGAGTTACTGCAGCATATACTGCTTTAGCACCATGTTCAGAAATAATCTTACAAGCTGCTACAAGTGATCCAGCTGTATCACAAATATCATCTACAACGATACATGTCTTACCTTCAACGTCACCAATGACATTTTGTGCTTCTACTTCATTTGGACGAGGTCTACGTTTATCAACGATAGCTAAAGGAGCATGTAGAATTTCAGCTAAACGTCTAGCACGAACTACTCCACCATGGTCTGGTGATACTACTACGAAGCTATCTGGTTCAACTTTAATATTCTTTAAGATGTTATAGCCAAGCATTGGTACACTTGTTAAGTCATCTACAGGAATATCGAAGAATCCTTGAATTTGTGGTGCGTGAATATCAATTGTTAAGATACGGCTAGCACCAGCTGTTTGTAGTAAATCTGCTACAAGTTTTGCTGTAATTGGTTGATGTGAGTCTGCTTTACGATCTTGTCTAGCATAACCATAGTATGGCATGATGACATTGATTTCAGCTGCACTTGCACGTTTTAATGCATCGATACAAACTAGTACTTCCATTAATCTTTCTGTTACTGGAGTACATGTTGATTGTACTAAGAATACTGAACGTCCTCTTACTGTTTCTTGTGGTGTAACAAGAATTTCACCGTCTGCGAAGTGATCAACTTTGATTTTACCTAGAGGCAATTCTAGATCTTCAGCAATTCTACTTGCAAGATCTACGCTTGATGTAAGTGCGAAAATAATCGTTTCCTTTACCATTTGATTTCTCCCTATTTCTTACTCATTGCTTTTTTAGCACGATTTCTATCTAGATATGCTTTACCATATCCCGCTTTGTTTTCTTGTCTAACTCTACCGATAGCCATATCTGTATCTGGTACATCTTTTGTGGCAGTTGAGCCAGCCGCAACTACTGCATTTTCACCAATAGTTACTGGTGCTATTAAATTACAGTTTGAGCCAATGAAGGCACCATCTTTAATCACTGTATGGTATTTATTTGCTCCATCATAGTTGACTGTAATCACACCACAACCGATATTTACTTTAGAACCAACATCACTATCACCAAGGTATGTTAGATGAGCACATCTGCTATCAACACCAAAGTGTGTATTCTTGAATTCCACAAAGTTACCAATTCTATTCTTTTCTTCGATAACGCTGTTCATTCTGAAATGAGCATATGGTCCAATTTGGCAATCATTCTTTACTTCACTATCTGTAATTTCACTAGATTCAATTAAGCAATTGTCTCCAATCTTAGCATTTACTAAGTATGTACCTGGAGTAATTACGGTATGATTACCAATAGATGTTTTACCATAGAAATAAGTATTTGGGTAGACTGTAACGTCATGACCAAAGCTAACTTCTGGTCCAATATATGTACGTTCTGAATCAATTAATGTAACACCTAATCGCATCCATTTCTCGTTAATCACTTGTCTCATATATTTATTCGCATGAGCTAGTTCAACATTATCATTGACACCTTGTACTTCTTCTTCACTCTTAGCTTCAACAGCTACGACTTTCTTGCCATGACTCTTAAAGATTTCTACAAGATCTGTTATGTAATATTCATGTTGAGCATTATCATTTTTTAACTCATCTAAATAAGTAAATAAGAGTTCATTATCAAACATATAAATGCCTGTATTGATTTCTTTTACTTCTTTTTCACTAGGTGAGCAATCTTTTGCTTCTACGATTTTTTCTACTTCATTATTTTCATTACGAATGACTCTACCATAAGATTTAGCATCTTGTAATGTCACTGTTAATACAGCCATATCTGCATCTGTATCAAATAATTCATTAAATGTTTCTGGTTGAATACATGGTGCATCACCATTCACAACTACTGTTTTACCTGCTTTACCTTTTAAACAGTTTTCTGCTTGTTTAACAGCATGTCCTGTACCAAGTTGTGGTTCTTGTAAAGCAAATTCACATTGTCCTTGTAGTTTTTCTTCAACTTGTTCATGTCCATATCCAACCACTGTAACGATATGATCCACATTTACTTCTTTTAAGTTTTTGATAATGAGACTTACCATTGGTACACCACATACTTCATGTAATACCTTTGGTAAATCAGAGTGCATTCTTGTTCCTTTACCTGCTCCAAGTATAATTGCGTTTTTCACTTAATTACGCCTCCGTCTACAATATTATACAAAATTTTAGTTGCTATGATTCAATTCTCATAGTTTTTCTATATTTTCTTCTGAAATATCACATGATAATATCGCATCTTTTGGCCCAATGACGACAACAGGAGCATCTTTTAGGGCATCTTTTAGGGCGTCTACTAACTTTTCTAAGTCTTCAGGTTTCGTTGCTAAGATATGATTACGATTATTTTGACGATATTCATATGTAATACCCGCAAAATATAAGCGGTCACCATTTCTAATTTTAGCAGCTGGTGTCACAAGAGAATCTCCTGCAGCTAATGAACCAATAATATATGTAGATAAGTCTTCGTGTTCTTTAACAAATGGTTCAATAAATGTATAAGCATTACGAATTGTCTCAATAGAAGTTTTAGGACTAGGGTCACGATATGAATATGCAGACATTAAACTTGTATTACCGATAGCACATCCTGTTCCATATGCACCTTTCTTTACTCTAATCTCATTCCATAAGTATTCATAAGTTAATATATGTGCTAAAACACTTAATTCACCAACATATTCATTTTGATCAATGCAACCAGATATTGAAGCATAAGATACTTGTGAAGGAATAACAATACCTAAGCTCTTCTTTTCTCTTAATGGATAATGAACGATACATCTTTCAAATGGTGTCGTAGGGAAACTATCAATATATTCTTCTATAAATGGAATATTATCTTCACCAGATACACTTGCGTATAGTCTAGAAGAAGAGAAGAATGTATCGTTATAAACAGATGCTTTCTCTAACCATTTTTCTATTTCTACATCAAAGTTATCGTTTAAGTTAGATAACCATTTCATTGCACTATAACCAATCATTTGTTCTGTAGCATTTGTTGCGGCACTATAGGAAGCGAGTGTAATCATTTGACCAATCGCATGGCCTCCAGCGAGTAACATTTGTCTAGCAGAATCTACACCTTGCGCTAAGAATGGTTTAATATCTTCAGCATTAAATTTAGTATGCTGTAAGATTTCAAGTACTAGTTCTCTAGCTTCTTTCACTTTATGTTTTAGTACACTAATTGATACAACAATCATTGGTACAGCAGCTGTTGTATCATCTACACGTGGCACAATCTTTGTAGAAATAGATAATGAACCAATATCTCTACGAATGCGTTTATTTAGTTCTTCTACATCATATTTTTCTGTAGGTAAATCACCTAACATACGAACAAAGAATTGTACATCTACTAAATCTTCTAACCTTACACCAGCTATAGAGAAGTATAGATTCATATATACAACGCCACTTTTTTCTTCTGGATAAACTAGAACTGGAACATTCTTTACCTTTGTTTCTGTAGGTTCAAGATGTTCTGCTTCTTTACGAATATCTTCTAAAGATAGTTTTGGTAATGTATCTAGTATTTCTTTTGTGTCCTTTGTTTCTTGCCAAGTATGTAAGTTATGACATAAATCTACATACTCTTGGATGTTTTTAAAGCTTGCTTTCTTTTCATCTAATTCTTTTTGTATTTCTTCCTCTCTTTCTTTTGCAAGAGTTTTAGAAGGTTCAAATACAAATGTTGTCAAGTGTTCTTCGTCTAAGAAGAATTCTTTAATTAAATCTACAAAGTAACTTGTATGTATCTTATTTCTTAGATTTTCATATGCTTTAGAACGATTTAAGTAGAGTAATGGATTACCGCCATAAAGCCATGCCTTTAGTGCATTATCCGCATAGATCACACCAGAAGGTTCACTAGGTTCACGGTATGTAAATTCCATTTGGTTTAAGCTAGCTTCAATCATTTCATCATCAATGCCATTTTCAATTAGCTTTGTGATTTCCTCATGAATAACTTTCTTAATTTCTTCTTCTTTATCTAAGCTTGTATTACGAATAACTAATAATTGATATGGTTGCATAATGCCATCAATCATCGATAATTCCACATCTTCACACAAGTCTTTTTCTAATAATGCTTTATTTAGAATTGCTTTATTTGATCCAACTAGTAAATCTTGTAATGTGCTATATGCAATTAATTTTTCAACATCTGTATAATCACAAACAATCTTACCAACCGCAATTACCGTTCTATTTGTGTCATCGTCATTTTCATCGATTTCATATTTTCTAGTCGTTCTAGTAGCAGGTAAAACTTCTTGATAAGGAATATCAAAATTTACATCTAAATAGCTATATTCTGATAAGTATTCATCATTAATTTTACCTAGTACTTTTTCGATATCCATTTCTCCATCTAAGAAGATATAAGCATTAGATGGATGATAGTACTTTTGGTGCGCTTTTATGAAATCTTCATAACTTAATGTAACGATTTTCTTAGGATCTCCACCCGATTCATACTTATAACAATTGTCTTTAAATAGTACAGCATTTGCTTCATTTAGAATCACTTCATCAAGTGAAGAGAAAGCACCTTGCATTTCGCTATATACAACACCTTTGTAATATGGCTTATCTTCTACTGTATCAAGTTCATAATGCCAACCTTCTTGATAGAAAATATTTGGGTTTGTATAAATTGCTGGATGAAATACTGCATCAAGATATGTATCCATAAGATTCATAAAATCTTTATCATTACGACTAGATACTGGAAACATTGTTTTATCAGGATACGTCATCGCATTTAAAAATGTCTGTAAACTACTCTTTAATAGTTCTACAAAAGGTTCTTTTACAGGATACTTTCTTGATCCATTTAATACAGAGTGTTCAAGTATATGAAATACACCTGTATCATTTTCAGGTATTGTTTTAAAGGCAATAGAAAATGTTTTATTCTCTTCTTTTCTATCCAAATAAAGTAGTTTCGCTCTTGTTTGTACGTGTTCCATCGTAACTAATGTCGCATCACAATCTTCTACTCTTTCAACCTTTTTAATTTCAAATCCTTGAATCTTATTTCCTACTTCAAAATTCATATTTCCTCCACAAACAGAAAAAGCAGCTTATACTGCTTATATCAAACATGAGCATCATGCCTAGATGCTTTTTTAATTTTCTTATATACAACAAAGTACAATACAATAATGAATACCATAAAAACAATACTAGATATTTCACTATCTACTAGTAATATCGCATCATAAATTGTATGTAGTAATACTGCCACAAAATAACTTAAAAATAAGAATTTATTCTTTCCACTATAGCGATTCTTTTTCGCTAGACTATAGAAATAACCCATAAATACGGCAAAGCACATATGTCCTGGTATCGCTGTTAAAGCTCTAGTTAATGCTAAAGATAAACCATAACTAAATACATAGATGATATTTTCTATAGCCGCAAATCCTAAAGAAATTGTTACTGCATAGACAATCCCATCAAAAGTATAGTTAAACTCTCTATTTTTCCATGTCTTACGATATAAGAAGAAAAACTTACAACCTTCTTCTATTAGTCCTACAAATAATGCACTAATTACACCATATTCAAATTGCGTTTGTATATTTAATTCAAGAATAATCACTTCATCTGCGATTAATTCTAATATAATTGCAGGAATCGCACAAAATACACCACAAAAGAATAACTTTACTAGTAATTCTAAAGGTTCTTTTTCAACTTTATCATGACGATAAATATAAGTAATTAATAAAATAGCAGGTAAAATAGCCGCAAGAGCATAAACAAATATTGTTTCTAAACCAAAATTATATAAATAAATCATTTACCCTCCTACTATTCTTATATAAGTATCTAATACTAAGAGAATAAAATCAAATTTTAGCTATTCTACGCAAAAAATCCATCTGTATTCCTATAGATGGATTAGAGAAACATAATTATTACGTCTAAGATTTTACTAAGAAATATACTCCTACAAGTGCTAAGACTACCGCCAATATAATCGTATAAATACTATTGATATGTCCTAGATTTGCAGTCATCCCTAGATTAGTAACACTAACATATAGAAGTCCTAATGTTATTTGATCAACCGCATATAACATTGCGGCTCCTAGGAAACAAATTGATGATGCGATTTTATTCATAACTCACCTCAATTAAAATTATAATTTCTATTTGTTTCTTGTCATACTTTATCTGGAGTAATTAATTGAAAATTAATAAATTAGCCGCAAAATAGGCTTAAAATCCCACATATATGGATTTTTCTATTATTTACCAGTATTTTTTCTAATTCTTTTTAAAGATGAATCAATAATTAATTCTTTTCTTATTTTAATGCTTTCTTTAAAAAATTGCTTATCAACATCGCTAATAAATGGAACTGTATCAATCATCATATTGATTTTACTCATATCAATTCTTGGAGCTACTCTAAGAATTGACAAAGCTAAATCTTTAGGTGGATTTTTAAAAATTTCAGAATAGAATATTTTTTTATGATTAAAGTAATAAACAGAAGTGATATTGTATGTAGCATTTTTGAATTCTGTTTTATCTTTTAGCAAATATTCTTTTTTTTCTTCTGACAATAATGCACCTAACGATGAGCCACAATCATATATAGGCGAGAACTCATATGTATCGTTTTTCGCATCATATAATAATCCCCAATTATCTAAATGACGATCTGGATTACCAATAAGTGTATCCACAACAAACATATCCCAAAACGAACAAATTATTTCTTCTTTGTTTACTAAATCACTATTTTCTATAACTGTATAAACATCTTCAATGGAAGTTGTAAATGTTTGATCAGTTTGTGTAACACTGTTGGCAAGTTTTGTAAATTCAATCAATTCCTTTTGTGAAGTTGTAAAATCTTTACACGCTACTACAATTTTTTCTTTATTATTCTCGACATATTTACCAAGCAATGTTTCTTGAGCTTTCATCCCACATATTTCAAATATATGACAACCTATATATTCAGAATATTGATTATTCATATACGATAATGAATTACCTTTTTCTCTTATTGGGTCAGGAAACTTTAACAAATATGCTTCATCTTGATATATAATCTTCTTTTTCTTTTCTGATCCACCATATGTACTAGCAATCTTTTTACATTCCGTAAAATCTATCATAACAAAAGACCCCAATAATATTCTTTCATTTCATCTAAAATAGCAGGTGCTAGTTGACCACATACTCTTGCACTCTTGATATCAAGCGACATAAGATATACAGCTTCTTTTAACTCATCATATAGTTTTTCATTATCTTGATCTTTTATGTATTTCTCGTATACTTTTTCTACATTTTTCATCCCATCACATAATGGTATATCATAATCTCTATAGTTGTATTTCACGTGATCACCACCTTTCTTGAAAATCTATTTATTTTTTACTTCGTTTTTCACTAGTTCTAACATGTTTTCATAATGTGCCATTTTCTCATCTAATCTTCTTTGGCACTTAATAAATACATCCACAAGTTCACTTATATCATCTGTTTTTTGCGCATGATATAAAGCATTCTTATACTCTTTTAAATATGCATCATCAATGGAAATTAAATCAATATCATGGTCTATGCACTGTTTTAGGATAATAAATCTTCCTATTCTTCCATTACCATCTTGGAAAGGATGAATTAATTCAAACCGATAATGAAATCTAGCAATATCTTCTACACTTGGTTCTTGTATATCTCTAAAATCTAATAACAGATTATCCATCATATTATCCGCTTCTAAAGGTGATGCTAATTTTAAATCAACATTTCTTAAACGATTTTCATACTTCTTCCAACATCCCGTATTGTTGATTTCTTCGTCAACAGAACCACGTTTTAATTCCCTTTGCCAAGCAAACAACATGAATTTATCTAATTCTTGATCACACTCTTTAATCACAAGATCAAAAACATTCAAAGAATTTCTTGTCTCAATCACATCATCAAAATAGTGTTCACCTTCTACAATCTTTTCATAAAGTAGTTTCTCAAGATTTTCTTTAGTGAATGTACTACCTTCTAGATGATTTGAATGATATAAAAATTCTATTTTAAGGTCGTCATAAAATGAATTTTTAATTGCAGATAAAGTTTTCATTTCCTTCGCATTTAATTTCATCTTATGCCACCTTCTTTCTTTTATTATGCTTTATTTTGGCTATGAACTAAATCATATACTTTATTTTTAGGTAATTTTAATTTCTTCGCTGTATCTTTAATTGCATCAGATGTTGTCATACCACTCGCAATAGCTTCTTGTACAGTAGAAAGAATAAATCCAGCATCAACATCCTTCTTCTTTTCTTCTGTATTTCCTGCAATACATACAACCATCTCACCTTTTAAGCCATCTACTTCTTCTAATATTTCAGAAATAGTACCTCTTAAAAATTCTTCATGTACTTTAGTTAATTCTCTAGCTAAAGAACATTCTCTATCGCCTAATACTTCTAGACACGCTTTTAACATCTTTTCTATACGATGAGGTGCTTCATAGAATACGAGTGTCATAGGATAATCTACATATTCTTGTAGCTTCTTTTTACATAAAGAAGAACTAGGTGGTAAAAAGCCAATAAAGATAAATGGTTGTACGATTAAACCACTTGCGACTAAAGCATTTAACATTGCATTACATCCTGATAGTGGTACAACATTATATCCTTCTTCTGTTGCTTTACGTACTACTCTTTGACCAGGATCAGACATTAGTGGGTATCCTGCATCACTAATAAGAGCTACATTTTGTCCTTGTGATAACAAGTTAATTAAACCATCTGCTGAAGTTTCTTCATTAAAGTTTTGATAAGAAACTAATCTTTTATGTATATCAAAATATTTTAATAATTGCCCTGAAGTACGTGTATCTTCACATGCGATAACATCTACTTCATTTAATACTTCAATCGCTCTAGGTGTCATTTCTGATAAATTACCGATAGGAGTAGGAACTAGAAACAATGTAGGTTTCTCATTTTCAAAGCTCTTCTGTCTTTTCACGTTATTGCTCCTCTTTTTTCTTTGCTTTAAAACTTCTTACAGTAATATTGCTTGGTTTTTGTTCCTTCTGTGGTTGAGGCTTACGATTTTGTTCATGATGTCTATTCTTGTTATTGTCTCTTTGGCCCTTGAACTCTCTCTTAGTAATTGTAGATTGTGGCTTATTCTTCTCTTTCTCGCTAACTCTAACTTCCTCTTTTGGGCTTTCTTTAGAAAGACTAGAAATAGCTATATTAGAAGTTGTTACATCTTGTTTAACTTGTCTGATTTTTTCTTTCTTAGCATTATCTGTATGTTTGATAGATACCCCTTTTCTAACAATTGCTTTTTCTTTTAATTCATCTGTAGATAATGTTAAGAATTTTTCGTTATTTTCAATTTTAGCTTCTTTACTAATTACATTGAGTGAAGTAACTTTGAATATTTCACCTTCATATTCAATATGTGCACCAACTTTTGGTAAACCTTCATTGAGTTCTGTATAAATATCATTTTCATACTTTAAACAACACATCAGTTTCCCACACATACCAGATAACTTATCAATATTTAAAGCTAGTTGTTGGTTTTTCGCCATGTTAATAGATATGTTATCAAAACGACTCTTAAATCTTGAGCAACAACATTCCATGCCACATAGTCCTATACCACCAACCATTTTAGCTTGATCTCTTTCACCAATTTGTCTTAATTCAATACGACAATGTAGTCTAGAACCAAGTCTTTTTAATAGTTCTCTGAAGTCTACTCTTTCTTCTGCAGTATAAACAAATAATACTTTAGAGCGGTCTAATAAATATGAACAACTTAATAAGTGCATATTTAAACCTAAATCTTTTATTTCTTCTTCACATACTACAATAGCTTCATCAGCGTAACGACTATTATCTTCATAGTTTTGTTTATCTTCTGCTGTTGCTAAACGTAAAATAGGTCTTAAAGGATGTCTACTAGGGAATTTATCTGTACTTAAGCTTGGAGCTTGTACAATTCCCATTTCTATACCTTGTATTGTTTCTACAACAACATAATCACCTGTATTAAAATCTGGATTTTCTGTTCCAAAGGAATATGGCTTACCAGTATTTGTGAATTTAACAGGGACAACATAGGAATATTTCACTGGTTCTTCAACTGTTTCTACTGTCACTGTTTCATCGATGACTTCTTCCATATTTTATTTCCTCCATTTCATATATTGCTTGATCTAGCAAGAGATTCAAATCATTTGTACGATTACAACGATTTAATTCTTTTTGAGCTATATCAATTAACGCAATTCTTTGTTCATTTGTATTCTTCTTTTTTTCTTCTTCTAATGCATGCATGTACCAACTAGGGCCATCTTGGATATTAGATAATGCGTCACGGTAAAACTTACTGAGTAACATAAAGAATAGTTTTACTTGTTCAATATTTTGATCCTTAGCACTACCATCAGTATCTTTAGCTTGTACCTTATAACGTACATCATAGTCCACTAGTATCAATCTTGGATTACCTTGTATGCCTATATATTGTTTCAACATACTTTTCGCATTTTGATATGCGCTACTAACTGCTAAAGACATATAGTCACTTGTCTTAGAAATAATTCTAGTGAGTAAGAATGCGTCTTCTTCATCTAATCCTTCAGATATTGCTTGGTTATAACAAGTACGTTTCTTTAAAGGATGAAACGGAACAAGTACACATCTTGATATTACAGTAGGCAAAAGTCTATCTATATTATCTGTTGTTAACACAGCATAGACATTCTCTTCTGGTTCTTCTAAGAACTTCAAGATAGCATTCATTGCGGAAATACTCATATTTTCAAAGTGATCAATCAAATAAAATTTACGATTACTTTTTTCTGTACTTGTTTTAGAAAATAATGACTGTATTTCACTGATTTCATCTTTACTGATAGCTTCTTTACGATAACCATCTAGAAAGATAAAATCGGCATAGTTTCCTGTTGTGATTCTACTTGCAATATTCTTTTCTTCTTCATTTAATTCTTCTTCATGAATTAATGCATTCTTTTCAAGAATAATACTTTGTGCAAATAGAATACCCGCCTCTTTTTTTAAGCATCCTTCAGGGCCAGAAAAAAGATATGCATGTGAGACTTCATCTTCTTTCAAAGCTTGATCTAACATACGATATACAACAGATTCATTCTCTTCTAAACGTTTTCTGTTATATATTCTTTCGTTATATTCTTTTTCTGTATCTTCCTTAATAGGTGCTACTTCTTTAGGCATTTAATATCTCCATTACAGCTTTATATGCATCTTCAATTACTGCATCTACTTCCTTAGAAGCATCCACAATAATCATGCGATCTTTATATTTTTCTACTACTTTCTCATATCCATTAAATACATCATCATGGAATGTAATAGATTCTTGATCTAAACGATCTAAGAAAGAACGATTTTGTATACGAGACAACCCTTCTTCAGCTGATATCTTTAAGAAGATTGTCTTATCTGGCATATGAGATTCAATCGCAAACTCATTAATTTGATAAACTTCTTGTTCTCCAATATGTCTTCCATATCCTTGATAAGCTAAAGAACTATCGATGAAGCGATCGCAAATGACATTGATTCCTTTATCTAACGCTGGTTCAATAATCTCCTTTAAATGTTGTCTACGACTAGCAGCATATAATAAAGCTTCTGTACGTGCATCCATGGCAGTATTTTTGGGATCTAAAATTACATCACGGATTTGTTCTGCAATAGCACTACCACCTGGTTCACGTGAATATAAAACAGGAATTCCTGCTTCTTTTAATTTTTCCACAACAGCTGTACTAACCGTTGTTTTACCTGATCCATCAGGCCCTTCAAATGT
This sequence comes from Lachnospiraceae bacterium, assembly GCA_963593385.1. Lineage (GTDB taxonomy): Bacteria > Bacillota_I > Bacilli_A > Erysipelotrichales > Erysipelotrichaceae > Bulleidia. The sequence continues at coordinate 27,297 of CAVAZS010000002.1, forward strand.
TATAAATTTACCTTTTTGCATATGTAAAATTATAACACGCACGATTAACATTGTCTTTGTCGCTTCACATACTCTCACAAAATGGTTCACTTTTTATTCATTTACTAAACACAAATGAAACATATATCCTTGGTAACATAATAACTGTCAGATAGATAAGAGAAATAAACCTATCTGATTCCCTCCCTTTTTAAAAGTTAATTTTTTCAAAATAAAAAGTTTCTTAACATTCCCCCTTTCGCTAAGAAACTTTTTATTTTCTATGGCATTATAAAAGCCTGTATCTTTTTGACACAGGCTTATTAAGGTTTATTAATTAGTCTTCAACTGATGTTCTAACTAGATTATATCCACCAACATTGCATCCTTTAGCTTCATAAATCTTGTTACCCCATCTATCAAACACATTTCCACATGTATCTGTTGTGAATGGTCCTCCATCGTCCCATCCACCAGAACTCTTCTTAGAAGATTTCTCAGTAACTGTTAAAGTGCCAATAGATTCTTCTATTGTATAGTTACCTTCTTTTGCAGTACCCCATTTCAAAGAATATGTATTCTTAGATGAACCAACACTAGTTTGTTTACCAGTTGTCTTAAACTCTACTGTTTCGTTATTAACTAATCCTGTTAGAGTTCCTTCAGCAGTTAACTCAGTACCATCATATGTCTTTGATTTAGAAGGAGTCACAACTTTTAATGTGGCAGGCTTAATGTTATATGTTCTTTCAATTGTACCTGTATAATTACCTTTACCTTCAATAGTTACTGTAACTTTTCCAACATTTGTAGTGTCTCTACTATAAGTGATTGTATAGTCTTTATCTTTTTCTAAATCATTTTGTGATTTATCTTGAACAGTAGGAACTTCTACTTGTGTTTTACCGTTATAAATAACGTCTTCAATCTTTCCTACTTCTACTCCATCATATGCAGGATCTTTCTTTTCAGGATCTGTTCCAGGATTAATTGTTTGTGGAGTAATTGTTAATGTGCCAGGTTTTTTAGTAATTTCGTAGTTATTTGTTACATCTGTATCACCCGATTTGATTGTGACTGTTCCAAATGTACCTGCATATCCATCCGTATTAACATTTGTTCCTTTTGCACTATATGTTGTACTTAATACTTGTCCTGTTACTACATCATATTTTCCTTCAGCAGTATTTACTGAATATCCTGTTAATTCTTGTTCAGAACCTGTATAAGTTTTAGAACCACTTTCACCAACAATTTCAATTGGTCTCTTTGTGACTGTTAAAGTATAAGTAACTGTTGCGTCGCTATAGTTAGTTTTTGTAGCTTTTGCTGTAACTGTTAACGTTCCTTCATTTGTAATGCTTGGAACTTCATCTACCCAAGTATTACCACCATCTATTGAATACTTGATTGTTGCACCTTCAGTAGTAGATGTTGCGGTTGTTGTTAATGGTGTTCCATCATACACTTTAGTAGCCGCATTATCTTTTAAGTTAGAACTAATGTCTAATGTTGCTGCTGTGATTTCTAATGTCCCTTCATGTTTAGTTACATTGTAGTTATTTGCTTTAGTATCTGAACTATATGTGATTTCAATTGTGTTAGCTGTAGAACCAACATTTGTGATTGTTCCTGTAGCTGCTACTGTTGCATCACCTGTAATAAACTCAACTCCATCTTTATATGTTAATGTTGAATTTGTTAATGCAGATCCATCATATGTCTTACTACCACCACCACTTGTGATATCAATAGAAATTTGATCAATCGTAACTGTTCCTTGTCCATATAATGTAACTGAATTTTCTCCAACTAGAACATTTTCTTTTACATATACTGTATATGTACCAGCATCAGTAAATGTTGGTTTAGTATCTGTCCAAGTCGTTTCATCTGTAGGATTTGTAGAATAATATAGTTTTGAGTCTGTAGGTATAGTAATTAGAGCTTTAGCTTGCTCTATATACTCATCTTTTAATGCACCACCGTTGAAAGCTATATAGCTTTTTGGATCTTCATCACTACTTGGAAGCGTAATAGTATGTGGTTGACCATCATATGTATCTGTATAACCTGTTACAGAAATACTTGCCCATAAAGCATCTAAGCAGTATGGATCACCATCTTTATAACTATATGTTACTGTATCTCCTGCTTTACGAGTTGTGGCAGCTTGGTCGCCCCTTTTTTTATCTAGCCATCCAATAAATTGATATCCATCAACTTCTGGCACTTCAGTTGTTACTGTGAAATTCTCACCATAAGTATAGCTTTTATCGTAGTAATATTTTGTTAATCCACTATCTTCTACTACTGCTGTAGTTCCATCAGGAAGTTTACCATCTTTCCATTTTGCAGTTGCTAAAGTTAAATAGTATCCTACTTTACCTGTATCTCCAGCAGCGAAAACTGTTATATTTTGAACACAAGACAATGCCATAAGTAAAGTGATAAATATCTTTGATACCCTCGATAATTCTTTTTTCATAGTAAGCTCCCCCTAACCTTTTATATAAAGATATATATATATATATAAAGAAGGCCATTTTTGCAAGAGTTTATGCGTGTTTTTTACACATTTTGAATGTTAAAAAATTAACTTTTTATAGTCAAAATTAAAACCTGTATCATTCCGACACAGGTTTATTTGATTTATTTAGAGATTAATATTCAGAAGTTTCTTCTTCATCTTCATCATGATATTTTCTACCAAATACTAATGAAACAATACTTACTACAGCAAATATAATCATTAGAATTGTCCACTTATCTACAAGTACCATTGGTAGCTTCATATTTTCAGTGAGGATAAATACTATTACTGCTAGAATTGCGTCAATCACAGATGCAACTTTCCATCTCTTATAACGCTTTACTTCTTCATTTTCATACTGTTCTTCGTCATCATCTTTATCTTTCTTATTCTTAGATAATAGAAGGACGATTCCTAGTATTACTGATACTACTGCAGCTACTAAGTTAATTAGAGCCCAATGATTTTGTCTAAAGAAGTTTGGTGTACCATCTCCATCATCAATCGTATCACTACTAGCTGTTGGTTCACTTGTTTTACTTGGTTCAACACTAGATTTAGGTGTAGCAGTTGGTTCTGCACTAGGTGTTACCTCTGGTGTACTTGTTGGTTTTGCCGTAGGTTTAGCAGTAGGAGCACTTGTTGGTCTAGGAGTAGGTGTTACTGGCACTACAATAGCTTGGCAAGTCTTTGTACCTTCATTCCATACTGTTCCAGAAGGACAACCAGGATTTACAGTTGGTGTAGGTGTTGGTTTAGAATCAGATTTCTTTTCTGTAACTTTCAATTTACCTTCATTAACAGTAATCTTATAATTCTCTTTCTTGAATTTATCACCTGTTTTATAAGTAATTGTATTTGTTACTTCACCAACATTTGTTATAGATCCTGTCGCTTTTAAATCTGTAACTTCACCACTTACAAATCCATCACCTTCAACTTTTACTTCTGTTGCAGTTAATGCTTTTCCATCATATTCTTTCGATTTACTTTCTGATGTTAAAGTTACATTTCTTTCTTCAATAACAACTGTTCCATGACCATATAATGTTACTGGAGTTTTTTCTTCACCATCTTTACCAAGTACAACATCCTGTTTTACATATACTGTATATGTACCAGCATCAGTAAATGTTGGCTTTGTTTCAGACCAATTCTTTTCTTCTGTAGTATCTGTAGAATAATATAATTTTGAGTCTTCAGGTATTGTTATTAAAGCTTCAGCTTGTTCCTTATATTCAGGATCTAATTCAGTACCTTCGTTTATAGCAATCTGCTCATCACTGATTGTATGAGATTGACCATCATATTTTCCTTTATATCCTGTTACTGAAATATTTGCCCATAAAGCATCTAATGTATATGTGTGGTTTTCACTTTCTTTATAAATATATGTTAGTTCATCTCCACCTTCACGAATCGCGGCTTCTTGCTTAACTCCTTGACTCTTTCTTTCTTTATCTAACCAACCAATGAATTGATATCCTTCAGCTGTTGGCTTATCAATTACTACTTCAAAAGTTTCATCTTTAGAAAGTTTTTTCTTGTAGTAGTATTTTGTTAAACCACTTTCTTCTTTTACTTCTGTTAGTAAACTAGGTACTTCTCCTGTTTCTCCCCACTTTGCATCTTTCAATGTTAGATAATATCCTGCTTTACCAGTCTTTTGTGTAAACTTCCAATATCCAGTAAAAGTTATACCATCTGCTGTCATTATTTTAGAAGTTTCATTCCAATGATCAAATGTCCATACACCTTCATCAACTCTTACTGTCTTATCAGCATCTTCAAGATTTATAGGAGTTACGTTTTTACCGACATAGTATTCACTTGTACCTGTAGGTACTTTATCTAATACTTCTTGTGGTAATTGTTGACCATTAATACTTGAAAATGTATATGAAACACTACCTTTATTTAGAATATCTAGTTTTTCAATTGTCTTAGTACTAGTTATATCAAAATCTTTTTTTATTTCACTTTCACCTACAGTCGCAACATGAGATTCATATGTTGTAGTTGCGGTTACTTCTAGCTTCACATAGCCTTTATCTGAATCGCCAGAAACAACAGGATATGAAATTGTACCTGTATACTTTCCATCTTTTTGCTTTTTTATATCACTAACTGTATAGACTGTATCTGAATCGTTAATTTTCGCAGTTGCACTAACATTTTTTACACTAGTTCTTTCTAAAACTTGTGGGTTAATTGTCACTGTGATTGGAACAGTAGAGCTAACATTTACTGCATTTAGTTTTTCAGCTGAAGCATTAATAGAAACTGTAGGTTGTTGACCTTCTACGCCAAAAGAAGTAGATAAGAATTCACCAGCTTGATTAGTATATCCAAAGCAAGCTACATATCCTAATTCTTTAGCTTTAGCCACCACATCAGCTAATCCTGGATAATTTGAAATATTACCAAAATTAGTACCATCTAGTGGATAAATATCTCCTCTAGTTCCATTATTATTAAAACCTGTAAGCAAATAATTATTATCAGGTTTAACAAAGAATACTATATAACCCGGTTTATCAGTCATCGTATAATTTGATTTAGACATTGTTTTACATTCACGATCTACATTATCTAATTTTGCATTTTTAGCTTCAGTTTCATCATGCCAAAGAGCGTATGCTACAGAAGAATTTGATATAGATGTTTGAAAGACAGCACTTCTTTTTTCCACTACATTAATTATGTAATGTTGGAAATAATATCCAAGAGGAGTATTGTATACATAGTATTTGTGACAAATCAAATATGTCCCAACCGATGAGCTACTAAATTTAGCTTGACTATCATTAAGAGTTTGTATTGTTCCACCTTCATATGTTGTGTCTGTAATTACAGGATGTTCAACTCCAGGCGTTTTTTCGCCTACTTCAAATCTCCACCAATAATCTCTGTCTGTACTTCTTCCATTTAGCGTTATTGTATCCCCAACTGCAATGGTGTAGTATTCTTCACTTGGTGCTGCCGCAAGCATAATTCCATTTTCATCAGAGTCCCCATCCGATGGTTCAGCGAAAACAGTTATATTTTGAACACATGTTAATGCCATGAGTATAGTAATAAATATCTTTGATAATTTAGATTGCTCTTTTCTCATTATATATTTCCCCTTTTTTCCTTTTTATTATACGCAAAGAAAATCAATTTTATCTAGAATAAAAGCGCATATTTATACATTTTTAAGAATTTAATCAAATTGAGCTTATACCTTAAAAAAAGCGTCAGATTCTTAAGACCTAACGCTTTCATTTCTATTCATTTGATTTATGTTTCTTTTTGTATACAGCATAGTAACGTAATATGCTCATAATTAACGCAAGTAATGCAAGAATTAATGCTACATATACTAATGGATCTCTACCTATGCTACCACCTTCTATAAGAACTGCACCAGCATCTTCATATGTATCATCTGTATAAGTTACGATCAAATGACCTTCTTTATTCACTTTTACATATGCTATGCCTCTTCCTGTTGCACCAGTATCACCTTTTGCTCCAACAAGAGAATTTAACCATTCTGTTACAGTGCCTGAGTAACCATTAGCTACAGCGATTTGATAAGCACTCATGCCATCAGTACCATCCACACCATTTGTTATAGCTTGATTTTGTGTATCACTAGTAGTACTTGATGCACCAATTAATGATTTTAACCAATCATTTACTGTTCCACTAAAGCCATTCTCTACCGCAATCTGATATGCACTCTTACCATCACTACCATTTGATCCACTATCACCTTTTAATGATGCTAGCCATTCTGTTACAGTACCTTTATAGCCATTACTAACAGCGATTTGATAAGCAGATTCACCACTTGTACCATCAGATCCTTTTAAGCTAGCAAGCCATTCTTCTTCAGTTCCTTTGAATCCTTTTTCTACTGCAATTTCATATGCTGATTGACCATCTTTACCATTCTTTAAGCTATCTAACCAATCCGCTTCATTTAGTATTCCAGAATAATTATCTGAATTTAAATTCTTAGCAGTAGAAGTATAAACATCATAAACTTTACTTAGAGTTAAAGATTCTTTCCAAAGCGTTAATGCTCTTTCAAGTATTGTTTGACCATCAATGACTTCATCTAAAGATACATCTGTCCATTTAGTTGTTGAAACTGGATCAATCACGTTATGTGCTGCTGTATTTACTAGTTCAACATATTTTCTAGCATAATCTTCTACTGTAGTACAATCTTTTGTTGCTTCAGAGAAGTTTAGTTCTGTCATTGTCGATAATTCTTCAAATATCTTATTGACTTCATCTTCTGTTAAGCCTTTTTCTGGCGCAATGACTTTTGTTAAATATTCATTTAACCAACCTTTACCATCTGTAGATAATCCTACAAAGCTATCATATGCACCACCATTTTTAATATATGAACTTAAGAATTCATCTTCAGTTAATGGTGTAATCTTAGAATCTGTTTCTTGCAATGCTTCTACATAAGTTTGATATCTACTTGTTGTACCTTCATCAGTATCGATTGTTGTAAATTGTTCTAGACTTAATATCTTATCTGCAGGCAATTGATTTAAATCAACATAAATATCATATGTAGATTTTCCTTGTAAACTTTTTGTCCAAGATTCTTCATCACCAACATAGCCATTTTCTACTGCTATATCATATGCTGACTTAGCATCTTTTCCTGCTAGACTTGCTAACCATTCTGATAATGAACCTTCGTATCCTTGGCTTCTAGCTAATTCATAAGCAGACATGCCATCTTTACCATTTGTTCCACTATTACCTTTTAGACTTGCAAGCCAATCTTCTTCTGTTCCTTTATAGCCTTTAGATTTAGCTAGTTCGTACGCTGACATACCAGTATCACCCTTTAAGCTAGCTAGCCAATCATCAAGTGATCCTTCAAATCCTTGTTTTACAGCCAAATCATATGCAGATAAACCAGAAGTTGTAGATACATAAGAAATAGAATTAGAGTTAACACTTTCTACAGTACTATTTTTCAAACTACAACGTATTGCATAACCATATGTATTACCTTGTGTTGTACTAGATGGTACAAATGTATAGCTAATTGTTCCATCATCATTCTTCACTAATTCACCATCTGGTATAGAAGTTGCTGAATCTCCTTCTTTTAGTAATGAGTCCCAATTAGATCCAGTACTTTCATTACGTTCATATACTTTGAAGTCTAAATCATTTACAGTACATGCATTACCATTACAACTCTTTCTTGTTTGATCTAATTTCCAAGTTAATGTAACTGTTGTATTACCACTTGTATCATTTCCTTGATTTAAAGATATTAATTTTACAGGTTCTACCGGTGCTTTTACATTTTGAAGAACATGGTGTAAATAGTTTGCATATACAGGAGTTTGTGTAACTGTACCATCAGAATTTGTAACATTTTGATAACCAATCTTTAGATTTCCTGCCGCAAATGTCCAATTAAATCCATATGCATTTACTGTTTCAGCAGATGTCGCATTTCCTTTTGTTAGTGCTGTTTTATTAATGTTCATTACAGCTGTAGAAACACCTGAACCTTCTGTTGAAGAAGATCCTCCACTTGAACCAGTGGATTTATGAACATTAAATGTAATACCACCATTTACGAAGAATATACCACCAGTAACGGTAAAGCCACCAATCCAACCACCACTTGTAGACCAACTAGTAGAGTTAGCTAAATTCTCACTCATCGCTACAGTGACTGAACCTGCCGCATCTCCAAGACTAATCCAAGTAGGTGTTTCACTAAATTCATCACTTATACCACCTGTAGAAGGTGCAGCTACATAGTGATCATTAATTACGGATTCAGCTTCTTCTCCACCTAAACCATCCTTATATTTCCAAGGATTACCTTCATTACCATTTAATGATGTATCTGTAATCTTTGTTAAATATGTTGGTTCACTCGTAACAGTTTTTTGATTATTCCACTTTTCACTTAACTTAGCATTATAAGAATCAACTATCGAATTAAATTCACTTACATTTAATTGTATATAGCTTGGTGCTTGTGCAACCATTACACTTACTATACTTGAGCTTTCTCCACTATTACTTGCCTTATTTTTAACTGTATAGTTATAACGATAAAATGGTATTCTTCTTAGAACGACACTATTTTCTGTTGTCGATGTAAAGGATGCAGTATACGTTTTACTCGTTGTTGAAGTCCAAGTATTTGTACGACTATATTGGTATCCCATTCTAATTTGTATCGCTACACCAGGGGTAACGTCGGTCATATTTGAGATATTAAATACCCCTGATAAATCAAATCCTTGTGATTCACTTGATCCATCTGAACTTGAGTAACTTGTGACAATAGAATAGTCTGTTCTACCTGCATCTTGATTTAGTTCTGAAAATCTAGGTGAAGCTTGTACTACTGCTTGTACTTCCGCATCAGTATAAGCCATTTCCATTCCTGTATATTCATATACATAACCATCTTCATCAATATCTAATGCAACAATTTCACTACAGAAATTATCTTCTACATCACTATCATCGTCTCTATTGAGATAATATTCTCTCGCATCATAGTTAGTCGCATAATATCCTGTAGCTTGTTGGTAATCCAAATATTCATTTCCTGCAGAATTGGTCTTTACAATATCACTATATGTTCCACCAATCGATAATATCGCTGTACTATCATTATGTTTTCCTGACGATTTCAAACCAATCACAAGCATTAATTGTTCACGCCCTGCTATATTACCATCAAAGTTACCTGCTACTACAGATACGATATATGTATTTGTAACAGATACCCATGGACCTGCACCTTTATCATTATGTTGGAAGTAATATGGTGTATAATCTCCTTCAACATTACTGATAATTGAACTACCTGTCACAAAGGAATATACAGTTCCATCAATAAACAATTGTTCTTGTGTACCTACACCATTAATCCTGAAGAATTCAATACCAGTACGTGGTAATTCATTGTCGTTATATAAGCCTGTTGACTTCCATGTATTTGTTTTAACACTAGACGTTAAGTTTTCTGTAACTAATGAATTATTTTTAGCACTGTAAATACCAACAGTCATATATTCAAAATCATGACTATTATAAACACTACTGCTATCTGCTTTAGCATCAGCGTTTGTCTTATTCTTTTCACCTTTAATTAGATACTTACTACCTGCTACAGCAATTTCATCAATGTAATCACCATTCGCGTCACCTACAGCTAAACCAGGATTTCTAGGAATAGCCCAATAAGTATAATTACTTTCTGTCTTTTCTTTTAATTCAACATAAGTAGAATCAACTTTATTCTTTAAGATACTACCTAATTCACTATCTTTTACACCATAAGATACTGCTAGATAAGGAACATATCTAAGCATATTACTCTTATCATTATCTTCTGGTTCACCAACACTGGTTAGTACTGCTAAATCTTCAATACCATCACCGTTAAAGTCACCAGTATCTAATGAACAAGTTAATTTGTTATATACTTCATAACTTCTTTGCCAATTGTCTAAACTTACAGATGTTGTTCCACCAGTTGTATATAATGGATGAATTAATGTGCTATCCGCATACATATCTTTACCTGGTGATTGCTTTGTTTCGTATGATATTACGCCAGCATTTTCATTCCATTGTAATTCAATTAGACCTGTATCGTTATTTCTCCATCTACCTCTACCAGCATAATAGATGACTGCGCTATCTTTACCATCACCATCATAGTCACCAGCAGTAATCGCTAAGAAATTAAGCATTTCACAGAAATATGCTTCATCATCGATATCTTTCCAATCAAATGTGCCTAAGAATACTTCTTCAGATTTCTTATTTTCTTTAAAGTCATACATCCAAGTGACTAGATCTGCATGTAACCAATTGCTATTAGGGAAATCTTGACCATCTGTATGACTAGAATCATGACATATTTTTAACGCTACATACGCTACGCAATTGTCTCTTTGTCTACCAAATGGATTAAACGCAACAGCACGAACAAGTGAATAATTAGCACTAGCTGTATCATATGCCGTAGCTGTATCAAAGTTAGATTCATAAGTTACACCACCTGATGTAACACTTTGACCTGTATAAGCTTGTTTTGCACTATCGTCACCATCATAGTTCCTATTGGCAATAGGTGCATTTGTATTACCCGAATTAACTTTGTATTTTATCTCTTCACCTGTATCCGATGATTTTTTCGAGTCATATGACTCATTTACTTTGAAAGTATCATATACAGTTGTTGTTTGTTTACTATCAAAGTTTTGAATTAATAATAATTCACTTCCTGCAAAGAATACTTCAGACTCATTTTGTGTAATATTATATGGATTTCTCCCTGATTCTTTTTCTTCTAAAAATTCTTTTGTTTCTTCAGTACTTGTTAAGCTATCAATAATTTCATCAGCAGTCGCGTTCTCATCTGGTGTTTCTACTATAGCTTTTCCAACACTATCACCATCATCGTCTGAATTTGTTTCATTCGCTTGTGTTAAAGCATATGTTTCAATTGCGCTTACTTCTGCTGCATTACTATCTAATACTGAGGAAGCTAATGTTTTTTTGCTATCTTGTTTTGTTTCCGCAACGATATTTGTTGAAAAACTTGAAACAATTAGAAATCCTGTCATCACAAGATTTGATAGCTTTGTAAACCCATTAACTTTCATTCTCATATTGCTATCTCCTATTCGCAAATCATTTAAAAATGATTCGTTCTTACATCTATATTTTAATATGATAACAAGTAGATAACAATTAATTCATACGCTATTTATCGTCAATTTAGTTATTTTGTACATACAAAAAGAGTGTGAATCAACACACTCCTACTTGTTAGTTTTGAGGTCCTAAATATTCTGCATCACCAAATCCTAAAATCATCATGAAGATAGGTTGGAATAAGAATAAACCTGCTTTAAACAATAAGTCATCTTTACCAAATGCTTTAGCTAAACGGTCAACAAACATAATTTCCACAACAAATAACGCTACTGCTATGACAAATGTGAAAATATTTGAATTTCCATGTTCCTTGTTATATTGAACCATTACACTTAAGACAACATAAGGTAAATACATTGAAGGATTCCAACTTATCTTATACAAAGTATAATCATTTAGAATTGGTATAAATGCATACCATCCTGTTTCCCCAGCTTTTTCAAATAGTTTGTACACTCCTATTGCATACAATAAATAACATAATAAGCTTAAGCCTACAATAACTGTTCTAATTGCAACTTCTGCAATAAAAAATGAGCAGAAAACCGCAATAATCGTGATAATAAATGACATAATCTAATCTCCCTTTGTAAGTCAATTATAGTCCTAATTTTAGAAAGTTAATTGATTTACTAGCGGAACTAGACGAATTAGCTCTTTTGTATAAAATTCGATAAGTGCTTCACTATCCTCTGTTTTTCTATTAATAGAACGACGAAGTAATCTCATGTATCCAACAATCTTTGCTTTGTTTTCTACATCATCAATTACACTTTCATCTTCTGTCCCTAAGTACATGCTTAGTGATTTACGCCAGAATTTTACAGATACTTCATATGGGAAACCTAAGAAGTTATGTACCACTTCATGGTCAATTGCTGAAAAGCCTTCAAATGCATTAAACATTGATCCTAATTCAAATATAGGATGACCCATGCATAATGTGTCCATATCAATAAGTAACGCTTCCTCGTCTCTTACCATTACATTATTTGTATGATAATCACCATGCATTAATGTATCTTGATCAGGTACAGCTTCCACTAATTGATATAACTTTTTACCAATATCTTCTGGTAAATACTCCATATCAAACTTAGCCCAATTCAAAGCTAGATCTTTCATATTAGGAACTTCACCAGGCTTAATTTCAGTATCATGAATTTGTTTTAACATATCCACAAAGTACTTAAGTGGCTCTTCTAAGTGTTCTGGATCTTTTTTAATCATCTTAGATATAGATGTAGCGGCTAATAGCTCCATCACTGTTCCATATTTATCACCAATACGAACAACATCATATGGGATAGCTGTATTAATTCCTAATACTAAAGCTTTACGAGCAAGTTCTCTTTCACGCTTAATATCAGGTAAAGCATCATTGTTGAAATATACTTTAATAATTGTTTCTGGGTCATAACGGTATACCGCACCATTTGCACCTTTACCGATTACTTCACAACCATCTACTGATAAATGACGATATGCTTTTTGTACATCAATCATTTCTGTGAATCCTGTCATATCTAATATTTCATATACTTCTGCAGAAACATTAATTAATGAAAGTTCACTATCTTCTTTACGTAAACGAAGAAGAATTCTTAAGCCGGCACTAGAGATATAAACAAGTTTTTCTAAATCTAAAACTGTATGTAAGCCAGCATTTTCTTTACGAATAGCTTGAATACTTTCTTCTACAGCACTAGCGTTAGTAGCATCAACACGACCATCTAAATTAATATATAAAACATCTTTATTTGTATGATAATTGATTTCTTGTGTCATAGCTTTTCTCCTTCTTCAAATAACATATGTACAAGCATATTATATTCTTTCCACGCTAAAGAATCTTCAAATTCTCGTGTATTTTCTGCAATTTCACGATAATACCAGGCATGTTGTTTAGGATCTTTCTCGTGAAATCCTGACCACATCGCATCCCCATCTTTCATCCATTGCATATAGAAAGAACGCATATTCGCAAGTTTATCCCCAATAAAAATCATTTTTGCTTCTAAATCTTTTGTATTTTTTAAGTAAGCAATAGATTCTTCTTTACGTATACGCCAAGTTGCTTCAGGTGGTAAATCTCTTCTTTTGTTTTCTGTTTCTGCTTGTACTAAAGTCGCTACTCTATCTCCAAAGTTACGTGCAATATCTTCTAATGTTGTTGGTGTATCTTCTACAACATCATGTAGTACTGCAGCAGCGATTACTTCTTGATTTGTTGTTAATGAACTGACGATTGATGCTACTTCCATAGGATGTAAGATAAAAGGAATATCTTGTTTCTTACGTCTCATGCCATCATGTGCTTCAATCGCAAACTCCATTGCACGACTCACTAATTCCATTACTCAATCACCAAAATATCTTCAAAACCTGTCATCTTAAAGACTTCCATTACTTCAGGACATACGTTTAATACTCTCATTGAGCCTAGTTTGTTCATTTTCTTTTGTGCTGTTAGTAATACACGTAATCCTGCACTAGAAATATAGTTTAAGTCTTTTAAATCTAATACTAGTTTTGTTACATTTTGTGGTAAATCTTCAATTTCTACATCTAATTTAGGTGCTGTTAATGTATCTAATCTTCCACTTAGACGAATTGTCATTTCTTCATTATTTTGTTCTACTTGAATTTCCATCGTTCTTAGCTCCTTTCAAGTTTCTTTCTCATCGTTAATATATTTTCACCATTTTCTCGTGAATATTCAACAAAATCCATGGTTTTCTTTACAATCAATATACCAAGGCCACCTATTTCTCTTTGTTCTACAGGAAGAGTGATATCAGGGTCATCTTGTGTTAATGGATTAAAAGCTATACCAGAATCTCTTAAAATACATGTCATTTCATCAGTAGTTGGATCAATACCAACAGAGACTTTTGCTGTACCATTACCATCAGGATAAGCATAATGTGCAACATTGATAAATACTTCTTCTAAGGCAACACTTATCGCTGTTTGCATACGCATTGAGCATCCATAGTTTTCTAACTCTTGTTCCACAAAGCCAAGCATATCTAGCATATTTTCATCTTTTGCTTCAAATACTTTTTCTTTCATTGTAACTGTACCTTTATAATCTAACAAAAGCATTGTTATATCATCAAATTGTGGTGCTTCATTAGAGAAATCTCTTAAATCTTTTCTTAAAGCATCTAAGATTTCTTCTGTATGACCTGTTTCATGAGTATTCAAGAAATGTTGTAATCTCTCTTCACCATATAATTCTTCATGTTCATTTGTTGATTCTGTTACACCATCTGTATATAAGAATATACGGTCACCAGGACTTAATTTAAAACTATTTTGACGATATTTAATACCATCCATACCTGCTAATACAAAGCCAGTTCTTTCACGAAGATATTCGAAGTTTCCATCAGCTTTTTTAATTAATGGTGGATTATGTCCTGCATTAACATAAGTTAATTTGCCTGTTTCAATTTCTAATACACCCATCCATGCTGTAACAAATAATCCAGCATCATTACCATCACATAAGATATGATTGACTGTAGTAAATACTTCCGCAGGATCCATATCCATTTGTGTATAATTCTTGATTAATGTCTTTGCAATAACCATAAATAATGCGGCTGGTACACCTTTACCAGATACATCTGCCACAATAATAGCTAGTTTATCTTCATTCACAAGGAAGAAATCATAGAAGTCTCCACCAACTTCTTTTGCTGGATGCATCAAAGCGTATAAATCAAATTCTGTACGCCCTGGGAATGGTGGGAATATACAAGGTAACATATGTGCTTGTATATCTGATGCAAGTTGTAACTCAGCATTAATTCTTTCTTTTTCAGACATAATACTTTGTAAGTTTTCAATATATGTCTCTAAATCTTCAATCATAGAAATATAGGATCGAGCAAGTTTTCCTACTTCTGTAGAATCTTTTGCATAAACACTACAATCTTCTAGCATCTTTTTACGTTCGTCATCTGATACATTTCCTACATAGTAACTACCAACGATTTCTGCTAGTTTTTCGATAGGTTGAGAAATCTTCTGTTCCGTAAATTTCATAAATCCAATGGATAATGCAAAATATACATTTAATGCCAGTGTTTCATATATATAAACTCTACCAATTGCACTTACATTACTTGCGACCTTGTAACGAGCCATCAAATAAATTGATATGCCCACAAATACACATATACATAAACCTGTAATTAATGTATTTAAAATCATTCTTTCACTCATCGTAAAATTAATGATTTTTGTATCTTTACCTTCTCTTAGATTCTCAATATGCATTTGTAACAAGTGGCCTAAGATTAGTAATGGAGCACCAAATAATAAACCAGAGTCAAAGCTATTTATAAATACGAATAAATTATCAAAAGAAATAATCTCTGCAACACTATACGCATGATTTAATACACTTGTTAAAGCTACTGTTAATAAAGCATTTATTACTAGTAATAAACAAAACTTTAAAATTCTCGTTACACTATCTAAACGAAATTCTTCCCCATTACGTTCTTTATTCATTTTCTTCCAAATGAAATATGCACTCATTGCATAAATGATTTGTAAGAAGCTATTCACCAAAGCATAACTAATTTCATATCCAGCAGCTACGTCACAAATCATGTTGCCCATAGCGCATCCTAAAGCTGCGGGCCAACCAAATATCATTCCAAGTACTGGAGTAAGAGCAGCTGCAGGACGCATTTCCGTAATTTCTGATGCGGCTATCCAAATTTTAAAAGGTGCAGTCAAAACAACAAATAAAAGCATATTCATTAAGAATACAAATAATGTCGCTTTATTTTTACTCAATTGTTTCTTCATCTTATGTCCCCCTCACTTTTATTTTATCAGCTAATCTATCATTCTTTGTCGTTATTTTCATGATTTTTCATTAATTTTCATGAAAGAAATCTAGACATCTTTGTTTATAGTCACTAGCTTCATCATAAACACCATGTCCATAGCTATCATCATAAAGATATATTTCAGCATTTAGTGCTTCCGCTAACTCTTTTGAGCCTTCTACGCCTACCACTTTATCGCCATTAGATCCTAAAACTAATGTTTTACAAGTAATCTTATTTAATTCATCATAAGAATCAAAGTTTTCACATGCTTTAGCTAAAATAATAAAGCGTTCATATTCTTCATCTGTTACTCCTAGATTAGAAGAAATTAATACATCTCGATATACTTCTAAAGTAGATGGAGAATATACATGATCCACAAAACTTTCTAATAGTTTTTCTTCTTCCTTATTTTCCGCTAAGCTAATCCACTCTTCGACTACTTCTTCAAATGCTGAAGTAGCTCTAGAAGTAGTTGAGCCTAATACCATCTTATGCACTAGTTCAGGGTAGTTTATCGCAATATATTGAGCAATCATACCACCTTGTGAAGCACCAAATATATCCGCATTTTCTATATTTAATTCTTTCATTACACTAGCTGTATCATTTGCCATATCTAATACGCTATAGCCTTCTTGTATGTTTTTAGCTCGATCAAATACATAGACTGTATATTCACTTGCAAAAGATGCATAAGCTTCCGCGATAGACTCAGCTAGTGGCATAACACTATGAATCGATAAACCTGGTATAATCACAAAACTTTTAGAAC
>CAVAZS010000003.1:0-41015 GCA_963593385.1 Lachnospiraceae bacterium
CTACAACTAAGTAGCTCACTATTTATATTTAATTCAAAACTGTTTTGATTAATCGATTTGCTGAGCAGCAATGAAACCGGCATGAATCGCATCAAAAATCAGTCTAGGTTTTTCACAGTCTCCAGCATAGTAAACTTTTAATCCTTCAATCTTATCTAATTCATCTCTTAATGATAGATCTTTTCTTAATCCTACTGACATTAATACGTCACTGGCTTGAATTTCTATTACAGAATCTTGTGTTTGTACTGATATTGAATTTTCATTAATAGATTGTAATTTTGCTTTTGTAAGTACAGTTACTCCAAATTGTTTCAACATGCCTAAATAGATAAAGCGAGTTTCCATTAATTCTCCAGCCATAATTTCATTAGCAACTTCTACAATGGTTACTTTTTTTCCTGCCATAGCATTTACTAAAGCAACTTCAACACCAACACTTCCACCACCAATAATGGCAATTTCATTTCCATTTGTGACAGGATTTGAAATCCATTCAATTGCGTTCACAACATGCTTTAATTCAACACCAGGAACATTTAATTTTGCTTTCTGTGATCCTGTGCAAACAATAACGGCATCATATCCTTTAACGGATTCAGGTGTCGCTTCTTCTTGTCTGACTTCGATATTCTGTTTTTCAATCTGTGTCGTAAAATATTGGATCATTCGTCTCAAATCAGCTTTAAATACAGGTGTAGAAGCTTCATTTACTAGTCCACCAAGTTTTCTCTTTTCAAATAAAGTAACTGTATGACCTTTTTGTGATGAAATTAATGCAGCTTCAAGACCTGCAGGTCCTCCACCAATAACAGCAACTTTCTTTGGATTATTTGTTTTTACAACTGGACATTTTCTTTCAATTCCTAATAGTGGATTCATTGAACATTCCAAATTCCCATGGAATGCACTTCGATTCATATTTAAGCATTCATTACAACGCAAACATGGGCGAATATCTTCGGGTCTTTGTTCCAATATCTTTTTAGGAAGTTCAGGATCCGCATATAAAGCTCTAGCAAATCCAACAAAATCTAGTTGACCTTCAGCAATCGCCTTTTCACCCATCTCTGGTAAATTCATAGATCCACAAACCATTAATGGAATAGAAATAGCATCTTTCACGGTCTTGGCAAAAGGTAATACTTCTCCCATAGGTATCTGCATAGGAGCACCACTTCTCATATAGGCAAGATTGATAGCAGCTACTCCTCTTAATTCAAGTTCATGAGCAATCCATGCACAATCTTGTACGCTATATCCTCCTGGAGCAATATCTTCGGCATTTAAACGTACTATAATTGGGAATCTTTTTCCACATTTCATCTGAATATTTTCAATAATTTCAAATAAAATTCGGCATCTATTTTCCTGGCTTCCTCCATATTCATCTGTTCTATGATTCATTCTTGGTGTCAGCCATGTATTCAATCCATGCATATTTCCACAATGCACTTCTACCATATCAAATCCAGCCATTTTTGCTCTTAATGCGCCATCACCATAATTATTTACCAATTCATTTATTTCTTCTTTTGTATACTCTTTATGAGGGAATGGTTTACCCGCAAATTGTGGAAATAGCACAGGAAACCAGTATTCATTTTCTACGCCATCATATGATACACATCGCCATCCATAATCTGGGTCTTCTGGTTCTCCATGTGAACCATAATGAGCTAATTGCATGCAGGCTTTAGCTCCATTGTTTTTAATCGAATTAGCTAAAGCTGTCATACCAGCAATTCGAGAAAAATTATCATTTCTAGGATGTGCCGTTCTAGCCTCACTTTCATGATTGTTAACATTAAACAATCCAGTAATTACAAGGCCAACACCTCCTCTTGCTTGTTCCCCACAAAAATCAATTAAATCTTGATTCACAAATCCATCATATGTTGGATAGTCTTGCGCAGCTGCTTTAAAAAAGCGATTTTTTAAATCTACATTTCCGATGCAGCCCCTCTTTAACAAATTTTCAAACATTAATTTTCCTCCTTTAATTTCTTATGTTTTGCCTTTATAATCACAGTATATCCAACAGTTGTTGGGTTAACAACATACAGTATATTTGAATATTTCACAAAACAAACAGATTTAGATTATTTGTTGGAAAAAAGGAGAAATTCATGAAAAAAGAGAATCAGAGAGTCCGTTTAACAAAAACTTTATTAAAAAACAGCTTATTAAAACTTTCTAAAAAGAAACCTTTTAATCAGATTACTATCACCGAATTATGCGATGAAGCACAAATCAATCGATGTACTTTTTATACTCACTATGTAAGTCCATATGATGTATTAACGGAGATGGAAAATGAATTGATTTCTGAATTAAAAAAACAACTTATAACAAAGAGCTCTTCTGTATATTCATTATCAAATCATATAGAAATTCTCAGTGATTATTTTCGTGATAACGAAGACATTTCAAAATTAGTTTTCGCCAATAATAGTTCCAACTCTGATTTTGCAGAGTGTTTATTTAAAATGATTTTTAGCGTCTACCCTGCTATGTCTGAAGAATTAAATAAATTTTCAGGTGAATCTAGACAACTTGTTACGACTTTCTATGTCAATGGAATTTATAATGTAATACGCCAATGGTTACTAGAAGATTTTTCTATTTCTTCTCACGATATCGGCTTATTAGGCGAAAAAATCACAAAAATGATGCTTTAAGTGGGAATATTCATTATGTTTCAGCACTAGCCTTATGTGGTCTTACATTGCCAAGTCCGCTTTTACATTTTAACGATTAGAAACGTTAAAACCCTTATATTTAAAAGCTTTTAGGACTAGGGTGTGCAATTTTTTGACATCAATACTATTGTCTCTATGCAGCGAGTATAAGGAAACATATCTACTGGTTGTATTACATTAATCTTATAGCCATACTTTGTTAATTGTTTTGTATCTCTTACTTGTGTTTCAGGATTACATGATATATAAACAATCTTTTTAGGTTTTAATCGAATTAACGCTTCAATTGCTTGTTTAGTCATGCCACTTCTAGGAGGATCTAGGAATACAACATCTGGTCTATCAATCAAATTATCGATAAATTCTCCTGCTTCACCAGCATAGAAATATGCATTTTTAATATGATTCTTTTTCGCATTATAGATTGCATCATGTATTGCTTCTTTAGATAATTCTACACCAGTAACTGAATTCACTTTATTTGCTAAACATAAAGATATTGTTCCTATACCACAACATGCATCTAGAACATTATCACTTTGTTTTAGATGTGCTAAATCTATAGCTGTATTATAAAGCTTTACTGTTTGTTCAGGATTAACTTGATAAAATGATTTAGTTGAAATTCTAAATTCAATATCATTGATTTTATCTCTAATCGTGCCTGAACCATATAATACTTTCTCTGTATCCCCTAAAATCATAGAAGTATCTTTACGGTTATAATTTAAAACAATAGAAGATATTCTTTTTTCTTTTTCTAATAGTTTACGAACAAATTCTTTTGATCCTGGTAATTCTTTACTACCAATTACAATAACAACTAAAGCTTCATTATATGCATGAGATACACGTATATATGCATGTCTTAATACACCATGTCCTGTATCTTCATCATATGGCTCAATATTAAGTTCATTAGCGATATCACAAATGCAAGAAACAATATGATTTGCAATATTATGTTGAATCAAACAATCTTTTGCAAAAATCAAATTATGACTATTTTCTTCATACATTCCTGCATATACTTTACCTTCATTGTTATAGCCAAAGCTAGCATATACTTTATGACGATAATGATAAGGATTATCCATTCCAATAATTGGATTAACTTTGTTTCTAGGAAATAAATCTTGTATTTCTTTTTGTTTTATTTGTAATTGTGTTGCATATTCCTCATGAATATAGGAACATCCACCACATTTCTTACTGTAATAACATTTTTTCATAAATTAACTTCTTTCAAAGAATTAATAACATGACCCTTAGCTTTTGTTTCTAATACTTCATAAGATTGATGACCATTTGATACAAGATAATAATCTTTAATATTTAAAGCATGAATTGTCTCTAAATCATGTAATGTATCACCAATATAAGTACATACACTAGCATCAATATCTTTTTCTTCCATCCATTTTTTTGCATGTTCTACTTTAGAAAAAGCCATATTATTATCAATGCCAATTAATTCATCAAAATACTTTTCTATTCCTAATGATTTAACTTGTTCAATTAGTGTATTTTGTTCTGTAGCTGACACAATAACATTAGTATATCCTTTAGAAATTGCTTCATTAATTTTATCTAAAAAACCTTCTGTTAATGTAGCATTTTTAAATAAAGCGTCATATCTTACATTAAATTCATCAGATACAGTTTGATATGATTCTTCTTCAAAAGTATAACCTAGTTTTTTATAGTAATCTTTTACAGGGAAGCAAAATAAATTACGATAATCTTCTACGGTATAACCATATTTCATATTTCTATCTTTTAACATTTGGTTTTCAATAGATAAGCATATTTCTAAATCATCTATAATTGTTCCATTAAAATCCCATATTAATATTTTATTCATTGAGCGTTTCTCACCTTTTCTATCCATAAATTCTTACATGCATCACTTGGCATTCTCCAATCCCCTCTTGGGCTTAATGTTACTGAACCAACTTTTGGCCCATCAGGCAAACAACTACGTTTAAATTGTTGTGAGAAGAAACGATTATAGAAACGAATTAAAGCATTTGATATTTCTTCTTTGCTTAAATCGTCATAAGCTACCATTGCATAAGCTAAAATCATTTCAGGATCCATACCATAACGTAAAACATAATATAAGAAGAAATCATTTAAATCGTACTTACCAATTTTTTCTTCTGTTTTTTGTGCAATTTGTCCATTTACACTTGGTGTTAATTCTGGTGAAATCGGTGTATTAACAATAGATAATAAAACTTCTTTTAATGTTTCATCATTACATGTATAAGCATATGTAGAACATATGTATTGTACTAATGTTTTAGGAATAGATGTATTTACAGCATACATTGACATATGATCACCATTATATGTACACCATCCTAAAGCAAGCTCACTTAAATCACCTGTTCCTACTACTAATCCATTTTCATAGTTAGCAGCGTCCATTAAGATATAAGTTCTCATTCTTGCTTGTGCATTTTCATAAGTTGTATCTCCTTCACCAAGATACTCTTTACCATGGCCTATATCTTCTAAATGACTTTCTACACCTTTTTCTATAGCAACTTCTCTAACTTCTACATTTAAAGCTTTCATTAGAGCAATTGCATTATTATAAGTTAAACTCGTTGTATTCCCTTTATTTGGTAACGTATAGCCTATAATCCTAGCATCTTTTATGATTTTTCTTGCCTCATAACATACTAGTAACGCAAGAGTACTATCTAATCCACCACTGATTCCTATAACAAGTGTTTTAATGCCTGTAGATTTCATTCTAGTTGCTAAGCCATGAGCTTGTATCTGAAGTATTCTTTTACATCTATTTTCTCTTTCTAATAAGTTACTAGGAACAAAAGGAAAACGATTAACTAATACATTTTCTTCTTTTAATACTTTAGCTAATTCACTAGATGTAATATCACTTTGACTTTTTACAGGTTGAATTGACACAGATATTATCCGATACCCATTTGAACACGTATCGAATGTATTTTGATGTATACGATTATAATGAATCATATCTAAATTAATCAAACTAGATATAACATGATTATCACTTTCAAAAATAGATTCATTTAGTTTATGACCACATTCACAAATTAAAGAATGCCCAGAGAAAACTAAATCCGTACTACTTTCATCCATACCACTTGATACATATGCATACGCTACATAGCAACTAGCACTTTGTTCTAATACCATGTTTTCTCTAAATTCTTGTTTTCCTATCAATTCATCAGAAGCAGATAAATTCACAATAATATTTGCTCCAGCTAAACTTAAATGTGTACTTGGTTTATCAGGAACCCATAAATCTTCGCATATTTCAATTCCAACACATGCTGTAGAAATATTATCTTTAAATAATAAATCTGTACCAAAAGGAACATCATCACCAAGAATATTTAC
Organism: Lachnospiraceae bacterium; assembly: GCA_963593385.1. Lineage (GTDB taxonomy): Bacteria > Bacillota_I > Bacilli_A > Erysipelotrichales > Erysipelotrichaceae > Bulleidia. The sequence goes on from CAVAZS010000003.1 coordinate 6,102, forward strand.
ATATTTATTTTTTATATCTTTACCAGATGTAAACCATCTGCTTTCATAAAATTCACTATATGTAGGAATATAGCTTTTTGGTACAATACCTTGTACTTTCCCACTAGAAATATATGCTGCTACATTATATAAAGAGTTATCAACTCTTAAAGGTAAGCCAACTACTATACTTGTATTAGGATAGTTTTTTGTTTCTTCTTTAAGATCTTGTAAAGCAACTAAAGATTCAGTTAATAATGGAGATTGATTAAATAAATCTGCACAAGTATATCCTGTAATACATAATTCAGGATAAACAAGAATATTAATATCTTGATGTTCATATAATGTTGTTTTAATTTGTTCTACATTATATTTCACATCTCCTACTTTCATTTTTGGTACAACTGTACCTACTTTTATAAAATGATTAATCATCTGTATCTCCTTTTACAATATCTAAAAAAGTTTCTAATTTAATTTCTTTTGGTATCATTAGTTCTAGTTCATTTAAATTACTACTAAATAGTGCTTGTCTAATTTTTGTAGAAGAAATATTTTGATATATATCTGGTGTATTAACACATGTAATATATTCTTTAAATTGTCGCAAATACTCATCTTGTTCAATAATCTGTTTAATATCATCATGATTTCTTGTCATTAAGATAACACCAAACTCATGCATGATCTCATCTACATATTTCCAACCTGAATTCAACTTTAAAAGCCAATCACTACCAATAAGTAATTTCAAATCATATCCTTTATTTTTCAAAAAACATAATGTTTCATAAGTGCGTGGTTGTTTGTCACAATTAAGTTCATAATCGCTTACTATCATCCAATCATTTTCTTTAGCGACTTCCTCCAGTAATTTAAATCTATTACTTTCTTTAATAACAAAATCTTTTCCTTCATCATGTTTAATATATCGATCTTTTGTGGGCATAAAGATTACTTTATCAAAATGTAATGATTCTCTTACATAATTTGCTAATTCAATATGTGCTTTAGAAACAGGATTAAAAGCTCCACCATAAAATAAAACTTTCATTATTTAATATTTCCACCGTGTAATTTACGATACATTTCTTCTCTGCATTCAGCTACTGCTGGAGTCAAATCAACATAATGTTTATGAGGCATTTGAGGACGCAATTCACTTTCCCAAACACGATTTTCTAATTGTTCCTTAATATAATCTTTTTTCGCACGAATATCTGGTAAATCTAATACAAGTTCACCATTAATAATATGAGGAATAAGTATTTTCTCTACATGAACACAATTTACTTTTACAACTGGATCAAAAGCATCAGGATCTAAGTTGATTAACTCAGCAACTTCTCCATCTTTAAATGTTTCATCATCCATAGAAATAATGTCACATTGGCCTTTACCTTCTTCATCAAAAACACGCCACGCCATTAATTTGCCAGGAATAATTGCCTTAGAAACAGTATCAGAACATTTCATCTTAGGCTCATATGTTCCATCTTCTTTTTTTACAGCCACAAGCTTATAAACACCACCAAATACAGGATCCGTTGCGGATGTAATTAACTTTTCACCAACACCATAAGAATCAATTCTAGCTCCTTCATAGCGTTCCATATCAGCCATCTTATTTTCATCTAAAGAATTGCTAGCAACAATCTTTATATAATTTTTTCCAACTGCATCTAATGCTTTACGAATCTTCTTTGATCCTCTAGCTAAATCTCCAGAGTCAATACGAACACTCTTTACTCTCTTATTAGGATTGTCAGGATATTTTTGAATTAGTTCGTCATCTAACTTGATAACATTTGGTAAACCACTTTCAAAAATATTATATGTATCTAGTAATAACGATACATGATCAGGATAAGTATTGGCATATGCTCTAAATGCATCCATTTCCGTTGGGAAGAATTCAATAAAACTATGTGCAACAGTTCCTACTGCTGGTACATCTGGTCCATATTTCATTTCTGCTAAACAATTTGCTGTACCAACGCATCCTCCTAAAATAGCAGCATATGCACCATCATTTCCTGCACTTGCTCCTTGTGATCTTCTTGTACCAAACTCCATAACACTTCTTGGAGTATGCGTGCTTAATCCAGAAATTTTAGTTGCTTTGGTTGCGATTAAAGAATGAAAATTCATAGTTTGTAATAAATATGTTTCAATCAATATTGCACCAACCATATCGCATTCAATACGACACATTGGTACTTGAGGATAACAAACTGTGCCTTCTCTTAGTGCATATAAATTGCCTTTCCATTTATATGTACGTAAATATTCACAAAATTCTTTACTCATCCCTTTATATTCAAGATATTTTAAATCACGATCTGTAAAATGATATTCTAAAAGAAATTTTACAAGCTTATGTTGGCCACAACTAATGGCATAGCCTAAATTATCTGGATTTTCACGATAGAACATATTAAATACCATAATCGTATCTTTATATCCATGCATAAATAAGCAATTTGCCATACTAAATTCATAAAAATCTGTTACCATTGCTGGATTGTCATAATCTTCATCTGGAAGATAAGGTTCTACTTTAATATTTGTCATATATTCTCCTATATTATGTCTATTTGACAACTTTGCATTGTTTTTAAAGCTGCTTGATGATTTTCTATAGTAACTCCTGCACAAGCATCCTTTACTACTTCTATAATTGTATTTGGGTTATATGCTCTTAATAATAATGCATTACTAATTACACATATATCAGTACATACGCCACATAATGTTATTTTATCTGGTTTTAACGCAGTAATCGTTTCAGCTAATTGAATACTTCCAAATGTTGGCTTTTCAATGTAATGACAACTCTTTTGATCTAAAGCGTTTTTAATTTGCTCATTAATTTTCCAACCTTCGCTATCTTTAATACAATGCAAAACAGGAAGTTTTTTTCCTTCTAATGTATCCATATAATTTTCATTATGGGTATCTAATGTAGCAAAATATTCATCATAATCTTTTGATATTAAATCTAGGGCATGATGAACTGCAACTTTAGCTTCACTAGTACCAAGTGATCCATCAATAAAATCATTTTGCATATCAATTACAACAAGAATACTTTTCATAAAATCCTCCACGTAAAAGATGTATGACACTAGTATATCGTAAAAAAAACGCCTTGGGGTAACCTTAGCGTTTCATTCTTCTATATTTTTTACCAATATGTGTTTTCAATAAATCTTTAACTTCTACATGTTGAGACTTTGAAAATACTAGTTGAACAGTATATTCAGAATTCTTTTTCTTCCCTTTTTCTTCAATCATGAATAAGCAATTCACTTTTTTATTAGAATCTTGAACATCGTATGCTTTAACATCTTTATAGCTAAAGAATTGACCAAGAGAAACAATTCCATTATCACCTATTCCATCTCTTTGTAATAAGAACATAACAATACAGAATTCTGTAGCAATTAAGCGAATAACATCTAATACAGTTTGGCAAAAGATTATTGTAATTAGTGACATCACCCCTGCCACAGCAAAAATAATGCGAGAAAAATTCCAAGATTTATCTTTGATTTTAATTTCTTTTCTAGTCTTGATCCAACCAACCATTAGCCAAGCACCAAGTCCACCAAAAATTAAGATAATAATCAAATTTGAAGTTTCGTTCATAAATACCTCATTTCTTCAATCTTTAAAAAGATAACATAAAATAAATAAAACCGCTATATAGCGGTTAAAAAGCAAATTGGTGACGCGTACGGGATTCGAACCCGTGAATGTTGCCTTGAGAGGGCAATGTGTTAAGCCACTTCACCAACGCGCCAGATAAATGGGATTATACAATCCCATTATTTTTTAAGCATTTAAAGCTTTTTTTGCAGTTTCTGCTAAATCTTTGAAACCTTGTTCATCATGGATAGCAATTTCGCTTAACATTTTTCTGTTGATGTTAACGCCTGCTACTTTTAAACCATGCATCATTTTAGAATAGCTTAAACCATTCATTCTAGCTGCAGCGTTAATACGAGCAATCCATAGCTTACGCATTTCACTCTTTAAGTTCTTACGATCATTGAAAGAATATCTTAAAGAACGCATTACTTGTTCATTAGCTGTTCTGTATAGTAAATGTTTACTTCCGAAGTAACCTTTAGCTAGTTTTAAAACCTTTTTACGACGGTTACGTGTTGGTGTTGATCCTTTAACTCTCATCTCTTTCGACCTCCCTGATTAACCTTGAAGAAGTTGCTTTACGCGCTTGTAATCTGTCTTGTCAACAGTTGTTGCCTTAGAAAGATGTTTCTTCTGTTTGTGAGTTTTGTTTGCTGCAAAGTGAGAAATATAGTTGTGTTTTCTAACTAATTTACCACTACCTGTAACCTTTACACGTTTAGCAAAGGTTTTCTTAGTTTTCATTTTAATTTTTTTAGCTTTTGCCTTCATGTTTTAATCCTCCTTGTTCCTGCTTACTTCTTTTTTGGAGATAGTACAACTGACATTGTATTACCTTCCATGCTAGGTGCTTTATCTACACCAGCAATTTCGGAGATACTTTCGATGAACTTGTTCATCACTTGTTCACCAACCTCTTTACGAGTAATCATTCTACCTCTGAAACGCATATCAATCTTAACTTTTTGACCTTCTTCAATCCATTTCTTGGCTTGTTTAAGTTTTGTTTCAAAGTCATGTTGATCAATTACAGGTGAAAGTCTTAATGGCTTCACTTCTGTAACGTGTTGTTTCTTCTTTGCTTCACGAGCTTTCTTTTGCTCAGCAAAGTGGAACTTTCCGTAATCTAAAATCTTGCATACTGGTGGTTGAGCATTTGGCGCAACACAATATAGATCTAGACTCATTTCATAAGCTTTTTCAATTGCTTCACGGCGTGACATAGTTCCTAACTGTTCACCATTTGGTCCAATAACGAGAACTGGTGAAAAGCGAATATTTTCGTTAACTAATTCTTCTGGAACATTGCGTTTTGGTTTAATGTATTGCAAAGAGACCTCCTATTAACAAATGAAAGCAGGTACAGAAGCCGCACCTGCCAAAATAATCATTTAATCTGATCGGCATGGAACCCATATCCTTAGGACATCGGGTGAGAAGCGGCGCTTCTGCTTTCCGTTTTCTTGTTACTCAAGAATAATACAGAAATACTAAATGAATGTCAATATAATTTTTCAAAAATGCTTAAATTTCAAATCCTGTTACATTTACTGTAACTTCATTAGGTTTAAAACCTGTCATATAGGAAATGTTTTCGTAAATTCTATTTTGAATTTTCTCACATGTAGCATTTACATTAACACCATATTTTACTTTTACATCAGCTGTAATATTCAATTTATTATCTTCGATTTTAATTTGTATTGGACGAGCAAATGGATTAAAGCTTACTTTAACATCTTCAATATCTTTCATTGAAATATCCGCAATGGATTCAAACACTGATTTATTGACTGCCATTAGTCCATTTTCACTTTTTTCATTTAATACTACATAATCAATAGCCATGATTTCTTACCTCTTTTCTTTATTATAAACAAAAATTACTATTTTGTACTAATTCGTTGCACTGACCGATGAAAATCATCTTTAATCTTATCCATATTCTCAAATAATTCAGTACCATTTTTATAATCTTTTTCTACTTTTTCAATTGTTTCATGGAACAAACTCATCATTTGATACAAGTAATCTTCATGAATCATCTTTATTTTCTTAAGAGATATTAGATTACTTGCAAGCATGATTTCCATTTCATTTTTAATTTCTTTTTCTTGTTCGAAGCAAGTAAATTTATTGTTATACCATGTCGGTAAAATTAATAATTGTTTAATCGTTGCGATGAAATCAGTGAAATCTTTTGTCGCACTATGTGGTTCAATAGCAAATAACATTACAAAGAATACGTGCCAATCAAAATCCGAATTCATTCTATCAAGTAAGAATTCACCTAATACTTTCGAAAATTGATCTCTTGGTTCAAAATCTTCTTCTAAAAATATTGGCGAGCGGAAATCTAGTTCACTAGCAAACAACAAATTAAGATGTTCTAAATAATCAATCATCTTTCCTTTTGCGTCTTCTTCATTTGCAAAATCATTAATATAGATGAATTGTGCTAAGATTGAAGCACTAGCTTTAAAATCTGACGTAAAACCAATTGTATCTTTCATTTTACGATTCACTAATTCAGTAATTGAAGCAGTTAACATCACTTTAAAATTATCAGGATCCATACCGATTTGTTTACGCTTAGATGAATTTGAGATTTCTTTATAAATAATTTCTAATTGTCTATCTACTACATCTAGATTATCTCTTACTGTTTCAAGCATTGACTTCATAAAATGATCATATGCCACAAAATCAGGATTCTTATAAACAACAGAATGCTCAATTTCACTCCAGAAACGATGAACTAGAGATTTTATTTGTAATTCATAATTGATTTTCTTACCTTTAAACATGTAATAACCATCAATTCGATAAATGGTAAATCCATTTCTTTGTAATTGTGGTTGTAGCATATGTAAATTTAAATAGTTATCTTCATCAAAATGACATTTACTAAAATCAGATTTAGTATTGCTTTCGAAATAATAAAATAACTTTTGATAAAGCTGTGCTTCATTTCGAATAAATTGACATTCAATAGTAATCCCAATAATATCAGGCATATTTTCAAGAGCATCATTTCCCGAATTAAAATCAAGATAATATTTATTTCTTAATAATTTTTCTTGTACTGAAGAACGTGCTTTGATTCTAGAAAAGACATCTGTAATACTTTCAGAAAAGCTTTTTGCGATATTTTGATAACATTCTTTTACTATCTTTTCAGTTTCAATATAGAATGGTAAATTCTCATCATAAACTTGCATTGTATCATCTACAAAACGAAATAAATCTAATTCCATACGTATTTACCCTTTTAACCTAAATGCTTTCGGATACTTATTTTTTAAAATTTGTCCATCACTTTTAACATATCCTAAAACTTTGCCATGTGTGCAAACAGCATAATATCCTTTATCACATTTTTTAGAAATTGTTTGTCCTTGTAAATATGCATTGACTTCAATTTCATTCAATTCAATTTCATTCTTAAATTTTGAATACGAAGACATAAATAATGCATGACTTGGTTCAAAGCGGCCATGTACATCTTCGCCTAAATATACTTGATGACGAATTAAGTTTGCTTTACCAACAGAAACAAAAGGATTTGTTCCTCCATATACCTTATTTTTATAACAAAAATAATAAGGATATTCTTTAACAAGCATCTTTTTCATAAATTCTCTTGCGGAAGTAGGAATAGGATCACTCTTTAATTCTTTTAAATGTCTATCTGTAGGAACACCCTCTTTTTGCATTTTACAGATAAAATGTCCTTCTCCTTCATCCATCGGAAAGATACGAATTGCTTTTTCTGTAGGATATTTACTTGTAAATCCATGTCTACCAAAAGAAACATTTGAATCTAAAATATTCATATCTATATGTTTATCTAAGAAATGAACAATTTGATTTTCATTTTCTGATAGATTGAAGGTACAAGTACTATAAACAAGAGTACCTCCTGGTTTCAAACAGCGATATGCGTTTTCTAATATATATTCTTGTCTAATGGCACATTGTTCTACGTTTCTAATAGACCAATTATCGATAGCTTGGCTTTCTTTACGAAACATTCCTTCACCAGAACATGGTGCATCACATAATACAGCATCAAAATATCCTTCAAATTGATCTGCTACATCTTTTGTATCAGCATTGATAATAATCGCATTATATGCACCAGACCGTTCAATATTTTCTTTTAATATTTGAGCTCTATCTTTAACATATTCATTAGCAACAAGTAAACCATCACCATTTAAAGCTTCTAAGATTTGTGTACTTTTTGAGCCAGGAGCTGCACACATATCTAATACCTTCATACCGGGTTTAACGTCTAATATTGTTACAGCAGAACTAGCACTTGGTTCTTGCATATACAATAATCCCGCAGCATAGTAATCTGTCTTACCAATAGACACATCTTCATCAAGATAATAACCGTTTTTAGCAAATGGTGATTTATGATATTTATACTTAAAATTAGAAAAGAAGTCTTCTTCTGAAATCTTTAATGTATTTACTCTAAAGCCCCTATTTTCTTTTCCATCTAAAGAAGCTAAATAAGAAGGATATTCATCCTTTAATAATTCTTGCATTTGCTTTAAAAATGCTTGATCCATGTTTATTCCTCACCAAGTAAAAATCTAACAGCAAATTCATCTTGTTCTAATTGCATCTTTAGATTTCCTATATATTGAAATTTTCTTTCTGGTCTTAAATAATATTTAAAAAATATTTTTAATCTTTTATCATATAAATCACCAATAAAGTCTAAAATATGAACTTCTACTGACATCGTTTTTGTATAGTTAAAAGTAGGATTATGTCCAATATTTACCATTGCTTTATACTTTTTTCCATCTGCGAGTACAAAACATGCATATACACCACTTTTTGGTTGTAAGTACTCACTAAGTATTTTTACATTTGCTGTAGGATAGCCAATCGTTCTACCCTTTTCTTTACCATGGATTACTGTACCTTCAACGCGATATGCATATCCTAATAATTCTTCAGCCTTATGAACATTTCCTTCTTCAATTAAATTTGTGATACGTGTACTAGAAATCTTACCTTCATCATCACTAATCGCATCGACAACAATCACTTCAAAATCAGCATCTCTTTTTAGTGATTCAATATCACCTTTTCCAAATTGACCATAGTGATAATCAAATCCACAAATTAATGCTTTAATATTACAAGAATCTAATACTTTAATAAATTCTTCTGGAGATAAAGCTGCCATTTCTTTTGTGAAATTCAATATAAAAATATTTTTGATACCAAACTCAACAGCCAAATTAATTCTTTGTTGTAATGGCGTAATATGCTTTACATCTTTCATTCCTTTAATTGTTACCCAAGGATCAGGATCAAATGTGATTAAGCCACTTTCTAAGTTTAATTCATTCGCTTTTTGAATCGTTGCTTGAACTAACGCTTGATGACCTTTATGCATTCCATCAAAATAGCCAATACAAGCTACCACAGAATTTTTTTGTTTTTTCAGTTGATTCAAATTCACATTAATAATTCGCATTAAAATAAACCTCTTTGTGCATAATAATAGCCATCATCTTTTTTGCTATAAGCAGCTAAAATCATATCATCTTTTTTTAGTATAACATTATCTTTTACACCATCTAGTTTTATTTTTTTACCACAGCGAATTGTAAATTCATCTTCATAATTTACTACATCGTATTCTGGATCAATGACATCTATGGGATTACTAAAAGAATAATTACCTGCTGCTATATCATCTAAGGTATATGCATTTTTTACTGATACAGTTTCTATTGATAATCTTTCTAGACTTGTCATCACAGCAAGTTCACCTAGTTTTTCAGCATAATCTTGAATAAGAGTACGTACATATGTACCAGAGCTAACAACAGCATCTAATGAATATAAATTTTCACCAATGCATTGAACCGTAAATTCATCTACTTCAATTTCTCTTTGTGGTCTTTCTACTATTTCACCAGCACGTGCATATTCATATAGTTTTTTACCATTTACTTTAATTGCAGAATACATTGGTGGAATTTGAATACTTTTACCTAAAAATGATTGACTCACTTCATTTAACTCTTCAACAGTATGGTATCTAGGTTCTCTTTCTTCAACAATTTCACCCCAGATATCTTCAGTAGTACTTCTTTTACCAAAGCTAAATTCAGCGTGATATCTTTTATGATTTTTAATACAATAAGGTAACATTTTTGTATATTTACCAACTAAGATTACTAATAAACCCGTTGCGTTAGGATCTAATGTCCCTGTATGACCAATTCTTTTTTCGTGTAGTAATTTTCTACATTTTGCGACAACATCAAATGATGTCATATTCATTTCTTTATTTACTAATAAGATTCCATCCATAATTAAATATTATAACGAAGAGTGTTATAATGGCAAAGATTATGGTAAATAAGATTAAACGAATTTATATAGAAATCACAAATATTTGTAATTTATCCTGTTCATTTTGTGCTAAACATCATCGAGAATATAAATCATTATCTCTCAATGAATTTGAATATATATTAAAACAAGTTAAAAACTATACAAATTTTATTTATTTACATGTTCAAGGTGAACCTTTATCTCATCCTCATTTTGATGAAATTTTATCATTATGTGATTCTTACAATATGCAGGTTCAACTTGTTACAAATGGTACATTTTTAAATAAACATTTTAATATGCTTAATCATCCTTCATTAAGAAAAATTTCAATATCTTTACAAAGTATTGAATATCAAGCAATAGATTTAAATGACTATATGAATACAATCACTTCTTTTATTGATTTATGTATAAAAAGAAATCATCCAATAGTAGAAATTCGTTTTTGGCGTAATGATCAATATGAATTACCTAAAACAAAAACTTGTTTAGATATTTTAAAACAAAAATATACTTTTACTTTAACCGAAAGAAATAATCATTATCGTATTAGTGAAAATGTTTATATTGATTTTGATAATATGTTTTCTTGGCCAGACCTTAATTCTTCAGCAAACGAACATAATGGAACATGTCTTGGTGCAAAAACACAAATCGCAATATTATCTGATGGAAGTGTTGTACCTTGTTGTTTAGATACAGATGCTCATGTTCTTTTAGGAAATATATTTCATGATGATTTAGAGACTATTTTAAATCAATCACCATATCTCAATTTAGTTAAAGAATTTAATGATCATAAAATACAAAATCCTTTTTGTTTAAGATGTACATACCGTTTACGATTTTCAAAAAAATAGTAATGTCATTCCATCATAAAGATTAAGAGATTGTAATAAAACATCTTTAGAACATCTTTGCATACTATCTTTTTCATAAACAAGATACTCCACTTTAGGAATTGATAAGCTCTCACATAATAAATCTATATTTTCATTCAATGTCGTATATTTCATTAATATACATTCATATGTTTTTTGTAACATACAAATATAAATAAATAATCTAATCTCTTTTTTGTACAATTTGAATCACTTCCTTTTTATCTTTAGATAGAAATAACGCTTCATTAGGTGCAAGTTTTTCTTTCAATTGATAACGAATAAAATATTGTTCGTGGAATCCTGCACCAATATACAGAATTGGAATATTATCCTTTAATTCTTTATTTAGTAATTGATATTGATCAATGGTCATAAATATAAATGTTATCTTATGATTACGCATCTCCTCTTTTATTTGCTCAGCATTAGGAAAATACATAATATTTTGATAAATATCTTTAATTAGTTTATAGAATTCATAAAACTCATTTTCGTATGTAGATAAAACAAATATACTTTCTTCTTTAGTTATTGTGACCCAATTATAATGCTCAATACTCATACCTAGTGGAATATCATTTCCTAGATAATCTTTCAAAGAAATCATTTTAGGAATACTTGGTAATAGATATGGTTTATTTTCATGATATAAATCCACATTTTCTTGTATACATTCTTTTAATTCATCAAGTGATACACTTATCATTTGGAATAAAATTGTATTTTCTTTATAAATCATTCCTTGATGAATTTTACTTACTTTCTTTTTTACAGGTGCTTCAAAAAGTGATGCAAGATCTTGAATATTATCATTTTTCAAAGAAATACGATGATTCACTAATAATTTATCTCGATAATGTAATGCCGAAGAATTCGCACTAAACATAATAATAGAACAATTTTTCCGTGATCCTAATTCTAATAATTCATGCAAATATTGGGCATTATTTTGATAATTTTGCATAAATGAATATAAATCCGTAATCATAATTGTTATATGAACGTTTTTATCTTTCTTTTCTTCAATATGATTAAATAGTCTACTTAGTTTTTTATGATCATCACTAGTAAATATCGAAATCAGTTGTGCAATTTTCAAGAAAGATTGATCAAGCAACGATAAATCATCTATCACATAAATTTCTTCATTCAAGGAAATTGTTTTAAATATCGCATATAAAATTGTATAAATAAATGAAATTCTTTCTTCAAAATACGGTGAAACCACATAGTAATATTCACTTTCCTTTTTAAAGTACAAATATTCTTGTTTATGATGGAAATAATCATCTAATAATCCAAAATATGCACAATCATATTGTATTTCCTTACAAGACATATCTTCTAATGGTTTAAGCCATAAAGGTTCTACTAAAATCTTTTCTTTAGATAAAGCTAAATTAATGGCTTGTATAACTGCTGTTGCTTGAGTTTGTATTACATTAGAAGATTGACTTTTCATAGTCACTTCATGTTTATAATTAATGAATTCTATTTTCTTTTGGTTCATCTTTGCATCAGCATTAGCGTATCCACTTTTCGCATGAACAAAGTGATCATCAGATAAAAAATAAAATTCTCCTGGGTCATAAATATTTGCCGCATCATCTCGATGTAATACTTCTCTTGAATCTTGTTTTTCTTGAACCTTTAAACAAATTTTAAAATGACAATTTGACCATATTTGCTCATTTACAACTCCCGCTGGTTTTTGTGTAACTAAAATCAAATGAATTCCTAAACTTCTTCCAATTCTAGATATGCTAATTAAGTCTTGTAAAAAATCAGGATATTCTAATTTTAATTCAGCAAATTCATCAATAATGATTACTAAATCTGCTAGATATGGTAGTCCATAACTTTCTTTCCATTCATGTTGATAAGAAAAAAGATTATTAATTGATTTATCGGATAATACTGTCATTTGTTGAAATAACATTTCCCTTTTTTTACATTCATTTTTAAATGATGCTAAAGCTCTTTCTATTTCATTATCATCAAGATTATCTAAAACACCTATGATATGAGGTAAAAATAATTTTCTTGTCGCTAGAACACTAGCAACTCCACCTCCCTTAAAATCAATCAAAACAAATTGAAGTTGTCTAGGATGATAATGTAAAGCAAAAGATAAAATTAAAGTAATAATGAATTCACTTTTACCTGATCCCGTAGTACCTGCAATTAAACCATGAGGACCATTCCCTTTTTCAGATAAATCTAATGATAAATAATCATTATTCATGTCAATTCCAATGATAGCTTTTAGTGTATCTTTTTGTTTTTGGTACTCACTTTTAATATCGTATTCACTTATATCTTGAATATCATATAAATCATATAAAGAAGGATTATTCTTTTTGAAATATGTACTTGCAATATTATATTCATGATTACAAATAAAGTAATGATTCATATTTACTTCAGCTATATCATCCACTTGATATGAACAAGAGTAATCCTCATATTCTATTAATCCTTGATTATCTTTTTCATGAATAAATAAAGAACTATTCGATGGTAGATAAGTACCATCCGATAAATAAATTAATGATCCGTTTGTTATCGTAATATTTTTTGCTAAAGAATACTTTTGAATAAATAGGAATAAATATTTATTTTCATTTCTTTGCATGGTAAATAAGTTATCTACTTCTCTTTCTGAACAAGCAATATATCTAAATGATGAAGATGAATTAAATATATGAGGAATATTTAAATATTCTAAATGATTCTTAATCCAATCCTTATCACATACAAGTCCAATTGCATATTTTTCTTTACTATAAAAAGAAGTAATTTGTAATAAAATACGGTTCAAAAAAGAAATACACTCTTTTTGATTACAATATGTCACTAATGAATATTTTCTTAAGGAAAAAGTAATAATTGCATGATCAATATACATTTCATTATTTTGAAGTGATTGTATCATTCCATTAATTTCATCATTCTTTTTTAAATTAAACTTCTTTTCATATGTAATACTTGCTTTTTTCATTCCTATACCTAAACGAAATAACAAATAATCATCATATTTATCACATCTTTGAAACAATTCATCTTCTTGTTCAATTTTTGCTAAAGTATTTAATTCTGGAAAACACACTTGTAATTCTTTTCTTAAATTTTCTTTATAGTTTGTTATATCTTCTTTAACTAAATCCAAATATTTTTTATATTCATCAATTCTATTTAAATGAAATCTTTTATCTTTATGTTTATCAAAAAATCGTTGAAATGGATTCCAAAATAAAGAACTAAATAACATTATACTTGGTAAAAGAATCATAGGCATTAATTCATATAGTTCTCGCCCATTCAAATAGCCATTGTATACAGAAAGTAAACCACTTAGTAATGATGCAGAAGACATTGTTAAAGCAGGTCCCATCGAAAATACTAAGGGATTATATTCCTTTGTTCTATTCGATAATGGTTCATCTAAAAATATACTTAAAGAATCATGTATTTTTACATTCCGATAGTGATAATATATATCTCCTTTTTTTAGTTCTTCTAACGGGTAATCAATATTATTAGGGTTATATTTTAAGAATTCATAATATATATTTTCACATGTATTAATCATGATAAATTCGGGATGATAAATCATTTTTAAATTTAAAATTTGAATACTATCACCGATTTTAACGTCTATATCATTTACAACACTTTGATTTATACTAGCAATATTTGAATGATATAAATCCGTAAATCGCCCATTTTCTAAATCAAATATAAATTGTTTAGGTTTAATATTATTATCTTGAATATAAATATCATCATCAATTTGTGAACCAATCGTGATTTGTTTCTTTGTACAACTATACTTTTCATATTGATTAATCAAGTCATCATATTGAGAAAAATATAATGTAACAATACGATTGTTTTTTATGTTTTCTATTTGTACAAAATGACCATGTTTAATTGAATCTTTTTTTATGTAATGCCAAGTATGTGGTAAACGCAAATAATATTCTTTTTCATGATAAATTACTTGTATCTCTGTATCAAATAAATGAATAGAACTATTTTCTTGAGGAAATATAAATGTAAAAGCTTCTTTTTCTGAAATAATATAAGCAAGCATATTAACTTCCTTTATCTACTAAGACACTACAATATACAGAATATTTCTCATCTCTTGTTTCAATTGAAATACGAGCACTTCCCTCTTTTAAAGCAGTTACTTTTCCAGATTCATTTACACTAGCGACACTTTCATTGCTTGAAGTAAAGACTATATCACTTAGTTCATATCCTTTAGGTAATGCTTTGATTGTAATTGTTTTACTAGCACCTTCTTTTAAAGATATTGCATATGTTTGAATTCTAATTTGACTTGATTCAATTGGATCACTACTAGAATTTGTATTATAGTTTCTACTTGTCCGTGTACATTTCTTAACAAAATGTCCATTTTCTAAATGTGTTTCAGGTAATGATAAAAATGGTCCACTTAATATTTTTATCTTTTTATAAAAACCTAATTTACCTAAAAGAGACGATGACGAATTAAATGTAGCATTTAAAATCCATTCATTTTTTAAATCACCACAAACTAAAATATTATCATTTACATTTGCTGCATCTTCTAAAAGATCTAAAGGAACATCTAAGCTAGTACTATTTAAGTTTCCTACTTCATCAAAACCATGCACACTACTCTTAACAATAGCCTCTACTCCAGCTTCTACACTTGTATTTGCCAGTTGTAAGTTCATCATATTTAAACCAAATAGTAATTTTGCTGTTGAGCCAATAGAAGCTTTAATTAAGGCTTCAGCACTCGGAATAGAAGAACAAATAGAGCGCATATGACCATCTTTTATTTCTAAACCCACTACATTATCTTGCGAAAAACTAATTTCTGCTTTTCCACTAGCATATAAATGTAATCTTAATTCTATTGTTATTTTCACTGTAGGATTATTCGCTAACGGAATTTTCAATTTAGTAATTGGAATTTCAATATCAGTTACACTTCTTTTTTCTTCAAAAAATTTTTTACATGATGCAATAAAATCATCTTTATTTAGATTTTTGAAGTTTCCATAAATTGTTTTTGATTCTTCTTTTGTTAGTCCTACTTTTTCTGAAGTAGTAGAATCAATTCTAAAATAAGCATAATTTATCTTACCATCCTTCATTTCACATTTATATGTAGGTTTAACCTTACTTAATGTGAAATTTGCATATGCTTTACTGCCATCATTATTTTCTTTATAAATCTCAGAATATATACCACTAGAAGTTAAACGCCACTTTACTTTAAAATCTTGATAATCAAAAGTCTTTTGTATTTTTTGAACAGACATTAATTTAATATTTGTAGGTTCAACATATGATGTTTCTTCATTAAAGTCTGTTTGATAATCTTCAATAATTTCAGCTTGAGAAAAATCAAGTTCTTCACTTCCTTCAACAGTTAAAGAATCAATAATTTCAGTAATATCAGCTTCTTCAATTGTTGCATGAAGATTATTTTCATCCTCTTGAATAGATTCAATTTGATAAAGATTAGAGTCAATATAAAAATAAGTATTTTCTTTTATTAGAGTATCTTTAGGAAATATAGCTTCCTTTTTTTCTAAATCATAAGAAATTGGCTTCTCATTAATAATTTCTATATCATTTTTATAAGTCACTTCAGGTATCTTATTTTCATATTCAATTCCATTGATATAATTTAGAACAATCTCTAAAAGTTCATTAGCTTCATTTTCATCCATAATTTTTGTAGGAACAAAACGATTATTCTTATCTACTTTCATTAAACCAAGATTAATCGCTGTACTAACTTCTTTAGGATATTGTGTTTTTTGAATATCACGAAATTTACCATTTTCTTTTACAAGTTCCACATTTGATAAATGAATCAATGTATAAGCAACAAGTTCCCTGGTAACCGGTTGCGTAACATCTATTGGATGACTTGTATCAATGATTCCCCATTCTACTGCCGCTTGAATATCTTCATAATATGGTGAGCTTGATGAAACATTCATGAAATATGGTTTCGTTTCTGTAAAATCATGTATTCCCGCTGTTTCATTAATTTTACTAATCCAATCACCAAAAGATATTTCTTTTATAGCAGAAGGATTTGTGCATCCTACTTGTAGTAGAATGCACAAAACTCCTAGTAGAACTAGAATACTACGCTTGCATGCTTGATGCATTAGAATGAATCGTAGATTCCAGGGTATTGTAATGATCAACTGTTTGGTCTAAGAATTTCGCATAAGAATCAATTTGTTCTTTTTGTGTTTCAAAACGAGTAGAAAATTGATTAAAACGATTACGAATTGCTTCACCAGCATCACTAATCCATGATGCATTCGTATCATTAATATCTTTCTTCATTAATGATAGTTGTTCATACATCATTTGATTGAAATTTCTAATCTTACTTGCACATTCACTTACTTCTGCTAAAGATATCTTTAATTCTTCCATTTCTATAAACCTCCAATCATTGTGCTAAATGCATAGCTTGAGAAGCAATAGCATCTTGTGTTTCACGATATGCTCTAGCAGAATTTCTTAAAAATTCACTATAAGATGCACATAATACAGATACTTCTCTAAAATCATTTTCAAATTTACGTATTTGATTAGAAAATGCTGTATTATCCTTTCCAGACCAAGATGATCTCATGAAATCAACTGTTTCAAATAGTTGACCATATAAGCGCTGATACTGTTCTTTTTCCTCATCAATCTTAGCTGCGCTTTGTTCTAAGATTTCGGGACTTACGGTTATGTTTCTCATGACATAAAACCTCCTTCACTATTGTTATTCGCAAAAAAATCGTAAATCCTCAAAAAAAGCATATAAATTTTAAATTTATATGCCAGATAAATGAAAATTTTATAAATTATTTTCAAATTAATGAATTAACAATGACACTTAAGTCATTTAGAAATAGCACAGCACAAACCAGGAAACATAGAACAAATAAAAAATAATATAATTCTGTACCCCATAGGATTGCGTCATCTTTTAAATCAAATACTTTTTGAAAAATACTAGATTTAATATAAATTAAATCAATAAAAATCAAGCAGAATAATATTAATCCCAAAAATTGATTAAAGAAAAATACAATACCTACTAGATTCATAAGAATCATTACAATTAATCCTGTTTGATGAGAATAAAAGAATAGCGAATTTATATTCTCTTTTTTCTTAAATATAAACGAGAAAACATAAGAAGAGATGATTTCTGCTACAAATAAGAATATTGTGATTCTTAACCATAAATAAGTAGCTTGTGTAAAGTTTAAACGAGCAATACTAAACGCTGATTCATTTAATAATGATGTCAAAAAGAAAACAATACCAATCACACTAATCGCATGTTTAATAAAAATATAAACTAAATTAGAACTTAAACTTTTATCTTGATTTCTTAATGAAGATATATATTTTTTTGGTTTAATGAACAAGTCAATAAGAGATGTTTTTGTGATTTTTTCATCACCTATTGCATGAATTTCAATTGTTTGTTCAATTTTTTTATTTTCTTTTTTCTCTTCTTTTTTTTCTTGATTTTGTTTTATTTCTACAATTTGTTTTTCTTCTGTTTTAACTTCTTCGATTTTATTTGTTATTTCAGAAGATATTACTTCTTTTTCTTCAACTTTTTCTTGTTGTTGAAGACTAGAACTCTTATCTTTTTCCTTTTGTACTACATCATTTGTTTTTTTATCTTCAACTACTTTGCTTATTTGTTTTGGTGTTCTTTTTTTAGCAGAAGTAGCTCTTTTTGCCTTTTTATTTTGTTTTTTTGCCATTTTACAAACCTTTCAAAAGAAGATGTGCCAGTCATCTCTAGCACATCTTGTATAAATTATGCACGTCCGCAATATTTACCATCAGCTGTTGATATAACAACCATTTCTCCATTTTGAATAAATAATGGAACTTTAATTGCAAGTCCTGTTTCAACCACAGCATTCTTTAAAGCAGCAGTAGCTGTATCTCCTTTAACAGCTTGTTCACATTCGGTAATTTGAAGTTCTACCTTATCTGGTAAGATAACACCTAAGATTTCACTATTAAACATGGAAATTGTAACATTATCGTTTTCTTTCATGAATTGCATTTCCCACTTTAATCTTGTCTTAGGAATTTCAATTTGTTCATATGTTGTTGTGTCCATAAAAACTAAATTTTCACCATCATCGTATAAATATTCCATTTCACGACGATCAATATTTGCTGGTTCTACTTTATCTCCACCTGTAAAAGAAATTTCATTAATTACACCTGTTCTTAAGTTCTTTACTTTTACTTTGATAATCATTTGACGCATTGCTGTTTTATTATGATCAACATTGATAACTGAATAAAGATTTCCTTCATATTCAAATGCAGTATTTGGTTTTAAATCGTTAACTATAATCATGATTTTTTTATAACTCCTAACAAATTAATTTTATTGAATCAATACTATTTGTCAAACCCCATATCTTTAAGAGTGTCTTAAAAATCGCATAATATCCATCATAAAAAATAATTAAATATTTTTGAGGATTTGCGATTTTTTTGCGAATACATATATTAGGAGGTTTTTATGGAAAACAGATTAATAGAATGTTTAGAGATAGCTCTTAAATATGATGTGACCGATATCCATTTCAGTTTATATGATAGTGGTCGAGTAACTATTGAAATGCGAATTGATGGAGAAATTCATCGATTAAAACAAAAAGATGAAGATGAGCACTTTTTTCGCTATCTCATGTTTAAAGCAAATTTAGATGTAAGTAGTGTAACAATTCCACAAACAGGACAATTTGAAATTATTGTAAATAAAAAGAAATTATCACTTCGTTTTTCTGTTGTCTCTAGTCATCAAATGACTAGTGGTGTATTAAGAATACTTAGTAATCATTCGTTATTATCCATTCAAAATTTAACTAATGAAAAAGAAGTAATTGAATACTTATCTTCTATTTGTTTAGAACCAAATGGTTTGTATTTATTCAGTGGTCCTACAGGTAGTGGTAAAACGACTACTCTTTATACCTTATTACATGCGTGTAAAGGAAAGAAAATATATACCTTAGAAGATCCAATAGAAATTTATTCTAATGATTATATTCAAATACAAATCAATGAACTTCAAGGGATGAGTTATGCAGAAGGAATTAAACAACTTATGCGACAAGATCCTGACATCATCATGATTGGTGAAATTAGAGATTCAATTGCGGCTCAAATGGCTGTTCGATGTGCTTTAACAGGTCATTTAGTTGTTTCTAGTATTCATTCATCTAATACAGAAACTACCATTCAAAGAATGCTTGATCTAGGCGTATCTGAATATCAGTTATTTGATGTGTTAAAAGGAATAAGTAATCAAAGATTAATTACCCAAAAAGATAAATCAAAAATAGGTATCTATGAAATTATGGACAAACAGGAGATTCATTATTATGTTACAAACAAAGAACATTCATCAAACTTTAAATCTATTGATGAAAAAATGGCAAAATATCAAAAAACAAAAATTATTAACTAAATTAGATTTAGAAGGATTTATGCAACTAATGGATTCTGGATTTACGTTTCAACAATGTTTACTGCTCCTTGAGACAAAAGAGAACCAACAAATATTTCAATATATTCAAGATAAACTATTAGAAGGATTAGAATTAAAAGACTTCTTAACTAAATGTATCCCCAAAAAATATAGTGATATCTTACAAGGATTTATTCGCTATACTACATTTCAAAATAGTTTACACTTAACATTAAATATTATTAATAATATGGAACAAAGAATGAATAAAATAAAGCAGAAACTACTATACCCTACTATTCTTGTTTTATTAACTACAATAGGTTTATTTTTCTTTGATCTAGTATGTATACCTGTTTTAAAAGATTTAGTTCTGTCATTTGAAATAAATTCAAATCAATTTAATCTTATGCAAATCTTTATTCATGTATTTATCTTGTTAATAATCTTAGTAATAACGATTCTTTTAATATTTTTTATTTATATAAAAAAAGATGAGCACAAAAAAGTTATCTATCTATTCTTAGAGAAATATTACTCTCAATCGTTATTCATCAAATATTATTCGCAAGAATTTATGCGTTACTACATGGAATGCACTAAAGCAGGTATTTCTACTAAAAATACAATCAATATCATGAAACAAATTCCCAAGAAACCTATCATATATTTTTTATCATGTGAAATAGAAGAATCACTTTTACAAGGAAATGATTTTTTGGATTCACTTAAGAATACCCATTTAGATGTTGATCTAATGCGTTTTATGCAAATCGCTGTTTATTCTAATGATAAAGAAAAAATATTAACTGGTTATTTGTCTTATAGCGATACATATGTAGAGAAAAGATTAGCTATATTAACAAATATCTTACAAGTCATTGCATATGTCATCATTGGATTTTTTATGATAATGATTTATCAAGTTTTAATGGTTCCGTTGTCTTTAATTTCTACTATCTAGGAGGATTTATGAAAAAAAATAATTTAAATAAAGGATTTACCTTATTAGAAATGGTTATCGTTATTATGATCATTTCTCTCTTATTTCTATTAACTGTACCTAATATACAAAAGGTATTAGGAATAGTAGATGAAAAAGGATGTGAAGCACAATTAAAAGTAATTGATGCGGCAATATTACAATATGAATTAAAAAATGACAGTACCCCAAATGATATATCAGAACTTATTTCAGAAGGATTATTAAATGAAAAACAAGCAAAATGTCGTAACCAAACCATTAGTATTCAAGATGGACAAGCCTATGTCAATTAATGGATTTACCCTACTAGAAATGATGATTACTTTGTGTATTATGTGCATATTTTTAATGATTACTTTAATAGAACGTACTAAAGTTGATGAAGATTATTATGCTTTTTCTAGTCATTATTTATACATACAATCTGAAGCAATGAGAAAAGCACAAAAGGAATATATCGAAGAGAATCATATTTCATTTAATGCATTAGGAAATGTAAATAAAGCACAAACCATTCAATTTTCTAATAATAAAAAAATAATTATTGAACTAGGAGGTGGTCGTCTTGCCTATAAATAAAAAAGGATTTTTATTCATTGATGCGTGTATTGCTTTAATGATCATCTCCATATTAACTGTTATTACTTTAATGCTATGTAAAACAAGAAAAGAAAATGAAAGAATTGAACAAGATATTCTTTTAGAAATGGAAGCGAATTATGAAAATATTTTATTTGAATAGACATGGATTCATGTTAACTGAAATGCTTATTGCATTATTAATTGCGTCAATATTACTCCCTATTTCTATTACATGTACTAGTTTATGTAAGGAAGGATTAGCTTTTGAAACAGATAAACAAGACTCTATCGCCCTATTGCAATTAAGAAGAATTTTATCTTTAAGTAGTGACTTTAAAGTTAATACTAATTCTTTAACTTTTACTTATCATCAAGATGAAATGACATTATGTAGGATAAATGGAAATATTTTATTAAAACCAGGAACTCAATTTTATTTTATGAATGTAGATGAAATAGAATTTTTTGAGAATGATGGATGTATTTATACAACATATAGTAGAAATGAAAATGAAACAACAAACTTACTTACATGTATCTAATAAAGGTTTTATTACAGCTTATTTTCTAATCATATTTATTACGATTACAATCTTAGTATCTATAGAAACAAACAATCTCTTATATCATAATAAAACAATTAAAAATATGATCATAGCTAACACCTATCAAGCTTATGAAGCTAAGGTTCTACATTATCTAAAAGAATTAGATAATGTAGAAAAGGTAGAGGAAGATATAGAGAAAAATGTAGAGGAAGATGAAAATATTAACGAAATCATAGAAGATACAGTAAATATAAATGAATTATTATTTCATTATATAAAAAATGATTCAACAATAACGGTAGATATATCTTCCCCTATTGAAGAATCATTAGTTATCTATTTAGAAGATAACAAAATATATGATTATGATGTAGTTCGTTATAAAGAAAATTAATGATTCAAATAATAATTCATCATCTTTTCATGGCCTATTGTAGAACTTGGACCATGTCCTGGATAAATCATTAAATCATTCGGTAATGTCTTTAAAAATTCTAGTGATTGAATCATTTGTACATCGCTTCCAGAAAAGAAATCTGTTCTACCAATACTTTGTGCAAATAAAGTATCACCCGTAAATAATACATTTTTATATTGAATACAAACAGATCCTGAAGTATGACCAGGCGTAGGATAAATATTTAGTGAGAAATCACCTATTTGCATTTTTCCATAAGAATAGTTTTGAAGTGGGCAGTATAAGATGGTTGCACAACCACCAGAATATGCTGTCCCTTTTGTTCGTACTAATAACTCATCTTTAGAATCAATATATACAGGAACATCATAATGATCGTATAAATCATCAACAGCACCAATATGATCATCATGGCCATGTGTGATTAGTATTCCTTGTACGATTTCATCTTTCTCTATCTTTTGCATAATCTTATCGGAATGTTTACCAGGATCAATAATTAAAACTTTTTTATTATCATGCAAAATATAAATATTTTCATCATATAAACCGATTGGTAATGTATCTATTTTCATATCAACAAAAAAATAACCTTATTAAGGTTATTTCTTCTCCTTATGCACAGTTTTCTTATTGCATCTAGGGCAATACTTTTTGATTTCCATTTTTTCTGTGTGCTTACGTTTATTTCTAGTGCCGATGTAGTTTTCTTCACCGCACTCGCTGCACTTAAATGTAATATTCTCTCTAGGCATTTGATTCCCTCCTATTTTTTATAACAAAAAGAGTATAACATAAACAAAAAATATTTCCAAGCATGTATAATTACAAGTGGAGGCATTATGAATAGAAAAGAAACAAGACCAATATATGTAGGAAATGTCCAAATTGGTGGACAAAATCGTTGTGTTTTACAATCTATGACGAACGTTCCTGCAAAAAATATAGAAGCAAGTGTAGAACAAATTAATGAATTAGCAGAAAATGGATGTGAAATTGTACGTTTAGCAACACTAGATATTGAAGATGCTAGAGCAATTGCTGAAATTAAAAAACATGTATCTATCCCTATCGTATCTGATATTCACTTTAATTATCTTCTTGCTTTAGAAGCAATCGATAGTGGCGTGGATGCTATCAGAATTAATCCAGGTAATATCGGTTCAAAAGAACATACAGAAGCTGTTGTTAAAAAATGTAAAGAACATCATATTCCAATTCGTATTGGAATCAATGCAGGATCTTTAGAAAAACAATTTTTAGAAAAATATGGAAGACCATGTCCTGAAGCAATGATTGAAAGTGCTGATCGTCATGTAAAAATATTAGAAGATTTAGATTTCCATGACATTTGTTTATCTTTTAAATCAAGTTCTGTGCCATTAACAATTGCCGTATATGAAGCAGCTAGTAAACATTATCCTTACCCTCTTCATTTAGGTGTGACAGAAGCTGGGGGATTTACAGAAAGTTCTGTTAAATCTTCAGCCGCATTAGGAACATTACTATACCAAGGAATTGGTGATACAATTCGTGTTTCTGTATCTGCACCACCAAAAGAAGAATTAATTATTGGAAAGCAATTATTAAAGTGCTTTAACCTAATTGAAAATGTACCAGATTTAATTTCTTGTCCAACATGTGGTCGTATTCAATACAATATGTTACCTATTGTAAAAGAAATAGAAGATTACCTACAATCCATTCATAGCGATGTTACTGTAGCCATCATGGGTTGTCCTGTAAATGGTATACAAGAAGCATCACGAGCTGATATTGGTGTAGCTGGTGGACATGACTCCGCAATATTATTTAGTCATGGTAAAACTCTAAGAAGTGTCCCACAAAATGAAATCGTTGATGCACTAAAAGAAGAAATCTTAAAATTCACAAAAAAGAATGAACACTAATTCATTCTTTTTTGTTATCTCTAATAAGTTTAATTTCATCTTTATATGGTGCTTTACCATCAATATAAGGTGTTTCTAATATTTTAGGTATATGAACTAATCGCTTATTATAGGCAACAGACAATAGATTGTCTAACCCTATTTTCCCTTCACCTATATTTGCATGTCTATCAGAATGACTACCTCTTTCATTTTTTGAATCATTCAAATGAATCACTTGTAAATACTTTAATCCAATAATCTGATCAAATTCATCTAAAACAGAATCAAAATCATTCAAATCATATCCCGCATCATGTATGTGACATGTATCTAAACATATACCAACGTTATTAAGCTTTGATTTTTCTAGTAGGATTGCAAGTTCCTCAAATGTTTTACCAATTTCAGTTCCTTTACCTGCCATTGTTTCTAAACATATACATACTGACTCATTTAATTCATCCTTTATTTCTTGTACATGTTCGATAAAAGCAGTCATTCCAGTTTCTAAATCCGTAGAGGTATAAGAACCCGGATGTAAAACTAAATATTTCGCACCAATTTGACTAGTACGATATACTTCTTTTACTAGCATTTTCTTAGAAATATCAATTACTTCAGGTTTTATCGCATTTGCTAAATTAATTAAATATGGAGCATGTACAATCAAGTGATTTATATCAATATGATTTTCTTCCATTAAAGCCTTAGCTTCAGCAATTTTTAATTTTTCAATATCTACTCTTTTTGAATTTTGTGGTGCACCTGTATAAAGCATTAATGCATTAGCATCATACGATAAAGCTTCTTCTACACTACCTAATACATAATTAGGAGCAGACATTTTTACATGAGATCCTATAATCATTTTTTCTTTGCTTGATTTAACTCTTTCTGTCTTTCTTTATATCTAGCTTTCTTTTCTTCTTTTATCTTAGAACGAATAAAATCTCTTTTCTTCTTTCTTTCTAAATCATCAATTGCTCTTTGTCTCTTCTTTTTATAACCAGGTTTTACTTTTGTATTTTTCTTGGTCATCATTTTAGCAATAGCAATCTTTGTTTCAGAATCCGTTTCAGGATGTTTTTTACCATAAGGACGAAGTGTTTGCCACTTACCTGCTCTTACTCTTTCATGTTCAAAATGAATACCTTGTTTCATTAAAGAACGAATTGCTTGATCATCCTTCTCTGTATATAAAGCATAACATGTACCTGTACTACCACTTCTACCTGTTCTACCAGCACGGTGGATATAGAATTCTAATTCACTAGGGAAACCACAGCTAATAACATGTGTTACTGTATCAACGTCTAAACCACGAGCTGCTAAGTCTGTCGCAACAACATAAGTATTTACACTATTTTGTAATTCTTTTAATGCTTTCTTTCTTTGACGACTTTCTAAGTTACCATGAATCTCAGTAACTTTAATTCCTTTAGCTCTTAAATCAGCAGAAATTTCTTCAGCCATTTCTCTAGTATTTGCGAAAATCAAACATACATAAGGTTGGAAAGCTGGTAACATACTTTTAATCACTTCACTATATGTATAATGGTAACAAGGCACTAATATATGCTTAATATCAGGATTAAATCTTTCTTGATCTTCAATCTTTACGGTTAAAGGATGATGCATATATTTCTTTAAGAATGGTTTTAATTGATCAGGGATAGTTGCACTAAACGCAAGCATTTGTAAGTCATCTTTCATTCTTCCTGCAAATGCATCAATATCTTCCAAGAAGCCATATTCTAAAGTCATATCAGCTTCATCGACTACTAACATTTCAGCTTCATCAATTCTTAATGCACCTTCTGTTAAAAATAAATCTTTAATTCTTCCTGGGGTACCAATAACAATATGTGGTTGTTTTGACTCTAATTGTTTGATATCTTTCAAACGATCTTTACCACCAACATATAATTGAATACGAATATCAGGATTAATTTCTTGTAAAAGCATTGCTTTTTCATAAATTTGTACTGCAAGTTCTCTAGTTGGTGCAGTAATTACAGCAAATGGATGATTCTCATTAGAATCAATCATTTCCATAATTGGAATTAAATAAGCATGTGTTTTACCAGTACCTGTTTTACTAATACCAATCATGTCTTTTTTCTTTAAGACTGGTGGTATAACTTGTTCCTGAATAGGTGTTGGTTCTTTAAACCCATTCTTATCAATAAATTTCAAAGTTGTTTCTTTTAAATTAAAATCTGTAAATTTTTTCATATAATCACCTGTATAATAAATCATAGCTATTATACCCGAAAAAAAGGAGTTTTTCATAGATGGAAATTATTAGTGTTATTCCTAGAGGATATTGTCAAGGTGTTGTACGTGCCATTCAAATCGCAAAAGATACAGTCGAGAAGTATCCAAATCAAACCATTAGCATGTTAGGCATGTTAGTCCATAACCAATATGTTGTGAATGAATGTAAGCATTTAGGTATTATCTGTTTAGATGATCAAAAAGCAACACGTCTAGAATTATTAGATAAAATTGAAACTGGTGTTGTCATTATTACTGCACATGGTGCAAGTGATGCTGTATATAAAAAAGCTGAAGATAAAGGCTTAATTGTAGTAGATGCTACATGTAAAGATGTAAATAAAACCCATATTTTAGTAAAAGAACATGTACAAAATGGTGATGTAATCTATATTGGCAAAAAGAATCATCCTGAAGCAGAAGGAACAACTAGTTTATCGAATCACATTCACTTAGTGACGTGTTTAGAAGACTTAGATAACTTAGGTGAGTTAGAAAATGTATTAATTACATGTCAAACAACATTATCTCTTTTAGAAACTGAAGCTTTAATTAATAAAGCTAAAGAAAAGTATAAAGATGCTAAAGTTGCTCCAGAAATTTGCAATGCAACAAGAATTAGACAAGAAGCAATATTAAATTTAAAAGATATAGATGTTCTTTATGTTGTTGGAGATCCTCATTCTAATAACTCTAATCAATTACGAAAATCTGCTGAAAAAGTTGGTATTCCTCATGCATATCTAATAGAAACTTCTCATGATATCAAAGAAGAAGAAATTAAAGGAAAGAATAGAATTGCTGTAACAAGTGGTTCAAGTACACCAACAGCATTAACAAATGACGTCATCGATGTATTAAAAAAATATGCAGAAACAGGTGTTTTGCATAACGATTCCCCTATTCCTACACATCTTTTTTAAGATCATTTAATTCATCTAAGGTGAGTTCTCTATACTCACCTTTTTTTAGATTTTCATCTAAAATCAAGTTCTTCATACGAATTCGCTTAAGATAAGTTACAAGATTTCCTTCTGCTTCAAACATTCTTTTAATTTCATGGTATTTGCCTTCATGTAAAATTAAATGACATGAGTAATCTTGTACATTAATACAATCTGCTTTAGCAAAAGTTGTTCCATCAGATAATTGCATTCCTGACTCAAAATGTTTAACTATTTCCTGAGTCAACTTATCTCGGCATTCCACATAATATTCTTTATCTACATGTTTTTTTGGAGCAAGTAAATCATGTGCAAGTTGACCATCATTTGTGATTAATAATAAGCCTTCTGTGTCTTTATCTAAACGTCCTACAGGAAATAAGCCCTTATAAGTAGAAGGAACTAAATCCACTACTAGAGGAACATTTCCTTCTGTTGCACTAATATATCCACTAGGTTTATAAAGCATATAATAAACAAACTTTTTATATTCTACTTGTTCATCACCAACAAAAACAATATCATTTTCTTCATTTACTTTATAATCCGGTTTTGTTACTAATTCATCATTAACATAAACAATCTTTTCTTTGACTAACTTTTTAATTTCAGAACGAGTCCCATAACCAGCATCACATAAATATTTATCTAGGCGCATAGATTAAGCCTTTCTACGAATAAAGGATAACAAGAACTCTTTAATGGATTTATGTAATATCGCTTCAGGTAGTTTCATTAATGATCCTACATAAAGATAGACGATACCGCCAACAATTCCATAAACTCCTAATTGAATTAAAGCTAAAATTCTACTTGTTTCAGAAATTTGAAAACCTACTAATTTAAAAATAGCAAATACAGCATTCATTGCACAACATGCAACTAACATTTTACCTAAACGTACAAATGTCAAACTATAGTTAATATCAAATTTATTTTTTAACTTTGTTAAATCTAAATAAATAATGGATAATGAGCACAAAATACTAGAAGTAATTGCTCCAATATAACCTGTATATTTAATCAAAGGATAAAATGAAGCACACTTTATTGCAAAACCAACACATAAGTAGAAAATACTTTCTTTTCTAAAATGTAATGTCATCATCATTGAAGAACAAATTGGTGTAATTGTTGTAACTAATGCAAGTAATCCAGACCAAGCTAAGCAATTCTCACCTAAATCCAAATTTGCACTACCATACATAATAAAGTAAATAGGACGAGCTAAAAATGTCATACAGAAACATACAGGAACAGCAATAAATAAAACTGTATCTAAGCATTCTCTAATATTTTTTCTAAGTTGTACCATATTATTGCTTTCTAAAGCTATAGTCATATAAGGTACAATTCCTGCTGAAAAGCCAACACCTAATACTTGAGGGATAGAAGTTAATTTATTACATTGAACTTCAATAATTCCATAGATTAATTTAGCTTGTTCATATGCCATACCAAGACTTGTAGAAACGTTAATAAAGAAATTTGTATTAATTAATGCTTGTGAATTACCAACGATTGATCCTAATAAATATGGCAAGCCAAATACAACAAGTTCTTTTAATAAAACTTTACTATCTTGAGCTTTCCCCTCTTCACTTCTAGCAATTCTTAGCATTGGACCAATATGATGTCGGTCATAATTCCGATAATATAAGATTGCTAAAAGAGCACCAATACTTGTAGCAGCTACAGCCATATATACTGCAAAAATAGCATCAAGATTTAATATTCTTACACAAATAAAGCCTAATGCAAGTAATGAAGCAACTCTACCAAATTGTTCGATAACTTGTGTATCTGCATATACTTTTAAATCTTTTAATCCTTGGTAAAATCCTCTATAACTTGATAATATTGGCACAATGAATAAAGCAACACCAAGAATCATAAAAGTAATTCTCATTTTATGAATATCAGCTGATGTCGCTTCAGATCCTAAAATTGAAACAGATAAAGGTTTTGAAACAAGCATAAATAAAATGCCCATAACAAAGCCTGAAGCCATTAAAACAAGCATAGATAACTTACGTGTTTTTAAAACAGATTTATAGTCGTTATTATTTGCATATTTTGCGACTACTGCAGCTGTAGCAAAAGGTAAACCTGCAGAACATACTTGTAAAATAATGCTGTAATAAGTGAAAGCTGCAGAATAAAATGCCATGTTATTTTCTGTAGCTAATGCTGTAAAAGGAACTACATATAATAAACCGATTGCTTTCGATAAAAAAACACCTGCCGAGCTTGTCAAAGAGCCCATAATAAAAGATTGTTTTTTATTATTTGAATTTGCCATTACTCACTAATCTCCTGACTATTATTTGTATTTATGCCATTTTCATCTAATGTAATATTCCAAAATTCTCTAAATTGCTTATCTCGAGAACGATTATTCCACTCTACTAATAATTTAAGTTCTATAGAACTTGTATCAGATTCACCACTAATAACTAATCCTTTTACATAGTTACGACTAGTATTAGATTGAAATGGAACAAGCGAATATTGATCATCTACTATACCTATTGAAGGCATCATCTTTGTCGCATTATCATATTGGATATTATTTTCAACAGCCATCATGACAACGTTATACATCGCAATTTGAGGATTATCTAAGATAATAGAATAACGATATGTACCATCACTTACAGCAACAATTTCTCCAGATAATGAATAATAATTAGATGACGAAATAAAAATCTCATTTGCACTAATAGATTCATAATAGCTTTCATACAAAGCGGCTAGTGCCTCTGTTTCACTATCTTTTTTAGTACATCCTGTTAGTAAAATAGATAAACTAATAAAAGTAAATAATAATTTCTTAAGCATTTTCATAATTGAAATTATAGCATGAATGAATAAGCATGAAATAAAAAAAACCTAAACCTATAAAATATATAGATTTAGGCAATTCTTTTAGAATGTTATAACAATATAGTTTTTCTTACCTTTTTTAATGATAGAGAACTCATTATCATATGCATCTTTCTTGCATAGTACAGTATCTAAACTATCAACTTTAGAACCATTTACTTGTATAGATCCTTGTTGAATTAACTTACGTGCATCACCTTTTGATTTAGAAACACCTGCTTGAACAAGAGCATCAATTAAAGTAACACCATCTTCAACAGCACACTTTTCAGCACCACTCAAACCTTCTCTTAATTCTTCAACAGTTAAATCACTAATTGAACCTTTAAATAAAGTTTCTGTAATCTTAATTGCTTTAGCTAAACCTTCTTCACCATGAACTAGTTTTGTTAGTTCTTCTGCTAATGCTTTTTGACCGGCACGAAGTTCAGGATGTTCAAGAGTAGACTTTTCTAGTTCCATGATTTCTTCAGGTGTACGTAAAGATAAACGTTTTAAGTAATCTACAATATCAGCATCTGGTGTATTAATCCAGAATTGGTAGAATTCATAAGAGTTAGTTCTTGTTGGGTCTAACCAAATATTCTTACCTTCAGACTTACCAAATTTAGAACCATCACTCTTCGTAATTAATGGTGAAGTAATACCATAAACATTTACATTATCACCTTTTACTTTACGGATAAGTTCCATACCACTTGTTAAGTTACCCCATTGGTCACTACCACCAATTTGGATACGACAATTGTATTTATCAAATAGATTTAACCAGTCAATAGCTTGTAAGATTGTATAGCTAAATTCTGTGTAAGAAATACCAGAATCTAATCTTTTCTTAATTGTATCTTTACTTAACATGTAAGAAACATTAAATAGTTTACCATAATCTCTTAAGAAATCTAATAGAGTCATAGAACCACACCAATTGTAGTTATTTTCCATAATTGCGGCATTATCACCTTCAAATGATAAGAAATGTGCAATTTGTTCTTTAATACAACTAGCATTGTGTGTTACTTCTTCAAGTGTAAGTAATTTTCTTTCAGTTGTAGGACGAGGATCACCAATCATACCTGTAAAACCACCGCATAACGCAATTGGTTTATGTCCAGCCATTTGGTATCTTTTAAGTAATAAAATTTGTTGTAAATGACCTACATGTAATGAATCAGCTGTTGGATCAAAACCACAGTAAACTGTTGTTTGGTTTTTTAATGTTTCAGTTAACCCTTCAAAGTCAGTTACGTCTTTTACAAGACCTCTCCATTGTAATTCTTCAATAAAATTCATCCTTTTTCTCCTTTAGGGCATATAAAAAGCGCCCTTTATTATCTAAGGACGCTATTGCGCGGTACCACCTTAGTTCGTTTATAAATAAACGCACTCAACATCTCTTTAACGCAGAGGATACGTTATACCTTTTCTGATATAAAGCTCCAGACTGTATTCATACAAACTATATAACTCTTTCCACCTACCGAGTCTCTCTATAATACTCACTTGTATTACTATGTTCTTTCAACGCTATTAGTACTATATAAGTTTAAAAATAGAATGTCAATTCTTTGTTGTTTGACGTGGTGTAAACAAGTAACTCAATTCAATTTCTTTATCAAAATCTGTTTCACCATTTAACATTTTTGTCATCACACGCATTGATACAGCACCTAAATCATAAGATGGAATAGAGAAACTAGAAATCTGTGGACGTACCATTGAATTATATTTAGTATCAATGACACATACAACTTCCATTTCATTAGGAACATTTATATTGTTCTCTTTTGCTGTATTTAAGATAGCCATCGCTTGACTATCACGATTACCAATCATGACATCATATTTATGTGTTTGAAGCCATTTAGACAAGAATGCATAACTTGTACGAGTATCTGCAGGAATCTTTAAGAAACCATCAAATTCAAGACCTTTTTTAGCAAAAGCTTCTTTAGCACCTTCTACCATTTGTTGACAAGAATATTCATTCTTTCTATCTTCAACAATAGCAATTCTTGTCTTATCTTCTTCTAACAATTTTGTACAAATTTCATTGATTGCTTTTTTGATATCTACATAAACTGAACATACATTTTCACCACTTACCTTATTACCGATAACAACAATAGGTAAATTGTATTTTGCAAGTTCATTCATTTCTTGAATCATTAATTTATCGTTATAAATTACAACACCATCTACATTAGATTTAATGATATCTTCGATAATATCTTTAATATCCATTATGCCTTCAGTAATTGTATGCAACATAATACGATAGCTATATATTTTAGCTACATCGATTAAACCATTAATAATTTGGCCAGTATAAGTAAAGCTAGCTTCTGGTACAACTAAAGCAATTGTTGTTGTTTTTTGTAGAGCTAATCCTTGAGCAATCGCATTAGGTTTATATCCTAATTTTTCAATAGCTTCTTGAACACGATCTCTAGTACCACCTTTTACTACATTACTACCATTAATTACACGAGAAACAGTTGCTAAAGATACACCAGCTTCTTTTGCTACATCATATATCGTAACTCTCTTCATCGCTGTATTTCCTATTCTGCAGAATCGTCATCTTTATTTGATTTAAATAAATCTGCGACTGTATTTGCACCTTTTTCTATATAATCTTTTGCTTTAGTAATTGTTTCTTGTACTTCTGGTTTAGCCATAGTTTCATCAAATGTAGTTTTTAATGATTTTGCACTAGTCACAATTGCTTCACTAGCTTTAGAAAGATTCTTTTTTACTTCTTCCTTATTTTCATCAGATAAAGCATCAGAAACCACTTTCTTAGCTCCTGAATAATAATCTTTAGTCTTTTCTTCTACTGTAGTTAATGTATCTTGAACTTTTGGATTACTAGCAATATCATCTACAGTTGTTTTCGCTAATTCTACT
Source organism: Lachnospiraceae bacterium (assembly GCA_963593385.1). Classification (GTDB taxonomy): domain Bacteria; phylum Bacillota_I; class Bacilli_A; order Erysipelotrichales; family Erysipelotrichaceae; genus Bulleidia. The sequence continues at coordinate 39,980 of CAVAZS010000003.1, forward strand.
GCTTTAACCGCATTAGATTTCAAGAAATCAATTGTTTTATTTACATCAACATTTTTAGATAAATCTTCTGCTTTTTCTTTAACAGATTCAAAAGATTTATTTAATGATTCAGACGCATTATCTTTGAATTCATTGAATAATTCTTTATGTTCATCTGAAATTTTAATTTCAGGAATCTTGAATAAAGGTTTTTCTTCAGTATTATTTTCTTCATTACTGATTTCTTCTATTTTTTTCTTTAAATTGTCTACTGTTTTTTCAATAGAATCGATAGCTTCTTTGTTTTCATCAACTGTGTTTACTTCTTCGTTTTTAATTTCATCACTCATGATCCTTGTCCTCCTTTGCACTATATTTCGCTACTTCATCATATATTTTTTGATCTCGTTCAAATAAATCCTTCTTTTCATTTGGATTACTTGATGAAGAATATACATATTCTTCTGGAACTTCTTCATCATTTTTACTAAAAATAGAACTTACTTTTTGAAATGTGTCTGTCATAGCAGTCTTTGCTTTAGCCATATTTTCGCTAGCATATTCTGTAGCTTTTCCTACTGATTCAATCGCTTTATCATGAATATCATCTAATGTATGACTATATTTATTTGCAGTATCTAATGGACCTTGTAGTTTTTCTATTGATTTATCTACAAGATCAATTGTTGGATTAGCTTTATCAACTAAATTATTAATTGTTTCAAGAAGCACCCATAGTTTTTTTATTGCGATACACAATAGAATCAAGGCAACTGCACCTAAAATTGGCAATAATTGTTTACAAATTGCACTAAAACTTATTAAAAATGAATCAACCATAATTTTTCTCCTACTATTCGTTATTATAATCACTTTTGAAAATATTTTCAATAATGCTAAACCTTAAGTTTCATATACAAGAAAGCGCATTCGTCTAATTTTTAGATATCTAAAAAGGTAAAGCACTTAGCCTCACCTTTTTACGCATTAATCTTTAGTATCTGTTCTTACTAAATTATATCCACCTACATTACAAGATGTAGCTTCATAGATTTTA
>CAVAZS010000004.1:0-40321 GCA_963593385.1 Lachnospiraceae bacterium
CGACTTTTTATCATTCATTCTATTTTTAGTTACACATTTTCTACAAAGTTAAGGTTTCTGCCACTTTCTTCTTTTTTTCGTTTTTATATTTTTGCAACAAAAAAAGAGTGATTTTAATTTTTACTCTTCATTTGTCTTATTCAATTGTTTCATTCAAGAAGTCAATTGCATATGTAGCGTATAAAGTGCTAGACATTAACATTGATTTCTCATCGATATCAAAATGGGAATTATGATGTGCAACTACTGTTTCAGGAATATCTTTATTTCCTGATCCAACATAAGCATAGCTTCCTGGCACTTTCAAAATATATTCTGCAAAATCATCCCCTGCTAAAGAAACATCCCTGCTAGTAATAACATGTTCTTTACCAAATATTCTTGCGGCAACTTTTTCAACTTCTTTTGTTGATTCTGGATCATTAATTAATGCTGCAGTATTGTCATTCCATTCAAAAGTAACAGTTGCGCCAAAACTTTCCGCCGTCATTGTCGCAATTTTGATAATTCTATCCTTTGTTTGTTTTCTAACTTCAGGAGTCATTACACGAATTGTGCCTTCAAGCATAGCTTCTTGGGCTACGATATTGTATGCATTTCCAGCACACATTTTACCAATACCAACTAAAACACTATCTATTGGACTAGAGCATCTTGTCGCAATTGCTTGTAAACTAATTACGATTTGACTTGCAACATATAAAGCATCCACTCCTCTTTCTGGAGTAGATACATGAGATGCTAAACCGTGTACACTGATTCTAAACCAATCTACACTTGCATTGTTAGGCCCTTGCATTGTGACAACATTACCAACTTCTACATTAGAAGCCATATGAATTCCAAATGTTCTGTCTGCTCCATCTAGATAGCCTTCATTCACAAATACTTTTGCACCATATCCTGTTTCTTCAGCTTGTTGAAAAGTTAAGCGTACTGTTCCACCAAATTGATCCTTGTTTTTCACAAGTAATCTAGCAGCTTCTACAAGTCCTGCCGCATGAGCATCATGACCACATGCGTGCATTACACCTTCATTTTGACTTGTATACTCACAAATATGTTCTTCTTTTATTGGTAAAGCATCTATATCCGCACGTAAAACGATTGTTTTTTCACCTAATTTATCACCTTTAATTTCAGCATATACCCCTGTTTCACCAACACGTTTTGTTTCTAATCCTATCTTATGTAATTCTTCTTCAATCTTTGAGGCTGTTTCAAACTCCGTGCGTGGTAATTCAGGATGAGAATGAAAATATCTTCTTAAAGAAACCATATATTCATAATCTTGTTTTGCTTCTAAATATATTTTTTGTTCCAAGTCTGTCATTTTCTTTCTCCTTTTTCATTCATGTTCTAAATCGTTTTTATAATTGTAGCGATATTGATTGTAGTAATTTGTAACAAGTTTACTATTAAATGGATCATGTTCTTCTTCCATTTCGTGAAGTAATTTTTGCATTTCGTTTTCCACGATATTCATGATATCTTTTGGATAATTCATCTTTTTAGCGTGATCCGCATATTCATTTTCATCCAAAATGGAATAAGACCAGTCCGGATATAATTTAATATCTAAATCATAATCAATATTTTTTATCGCTTCCCCATCATATAAACTTGGAGAAGCTAAATTACAGTAATAATAAACTCCCGTTTTACGAATCATAGAAATAACGTTATACCATCTATTCGTCCAAAAAAAGCAAACAGCAGGTTCTCTTGTTAACCATTTCCTACCATCAGCTTCTATTACCCAAGTTTTATTTGTTACCACAACATATTCTGTATCAGTTGCTCTTACGACAACACCTTTACACCATGTTCTATGCAAGGAACCATCATGCTTATAACTTTGAATATATACTTCACTTCCTACTTCAAGTTTTTCCATCATGATATCCTCCTACCGTTATTATTTTACTCTTGCACAAAAAAAGCGCAATTGCGCTTTCTTTTATTTCATGATTGGTTTTAAACGTTTCATGATAATTGGTACAAGTATTGCAGATACTACCATTGTTGGAATCATATACCATGCGTTATAAGAGAAACTACCTAACCATGGTGTTGCCCAGAATACAGTTCCTGCAATTACATGTAATGCTAAACGGATTAAATTTGTAACAATAATTCCAGAATAGAAATATTTGTAATTTGGGAATAAAGAACATAATCCATATACACCGAATGCAAGTGGATATTCCATCATAAATTGAATGAATACCTGAAATGCTGTAAATCCATCTGAATTTTGCACAACATATACTTGTCCTGTCATAAATTGAAGTAATACAGATAAAACTGCGACAACTACACCTTTTTTCCAACCTAAATGGTATGACGCAATAATAAGTGGAATTACTCCTAGACCTAATGTGCCACCTTGTGGCATTTTGAAGAATCCTATTTGATTAGATAACCAATCAAATACCATGAACAATGCTAGATACATTGCCATGTAAACTAAATCGCTGATCTTTTGTTTCTCATTCATAAAAAAATACACCTCCAATTTTGTGAAGGCGTAAGGAATAAAGAACTCCCTACGCTAGCTCTACCTAGATCAGGTGGTAAGGGTATTTCTCAGCACTAAGTGCACCCCTGTTCACAAAAACAATTATACCACTGTTATAAAATTTGATACATCATATTTCTTCTTTCTGCTAAGATAGTATTCAAGGAGATTTTATGGAAAATAGTATTATTGTTGAACAAATCAAATTATTGTTAGAAGAAGAGGACATGATTGCTGCACTATCAAATATTAGTTCATGCATCATGATGAATTATCCCAATTTAAATTGGTCTGGATTTTATTTTACAAGAGAAAAAGATTTAGTTCTTGGACCATTCCAAGGCAAAATTGCTTGCACTCATATTCCTTTCAATAAAGGTGTATGTGGAAAAACATATCGTGAAAAAGCAGTACAACGCGTAGACGATGTTTTAGCTTTCCAAGATCATATCGCTTGCGATAGTGCTAGCAGAAGTGAATTATGTGTACCAATTATCATTGATGATGAATGTAAAATCATGATTGATTTAGACGCTCCAATTCCTAGTAGATTTACTGAAGTAGAAGAAAAAGAAATGCTAGCAGCAGCTTCTTTAATTCAAGAAGCTTACTACCAGCATCATTGGACTATCTAACGATACAAATCGTAAACTATAGTTTTATCAAAATATTTTGATGTTTCATCTATTGCAGTTGTTGCAGAGAATAGTTGAATGTGGCATGAATTCAAATCCATTTCTTGAATCATGCCTTTTTTTCTCATGATTTCACCAACTTTAACAAATACATTACTATCTAGTTCTAAATCTAAGTATTTTTTCCATTCTCTTTCGCCATTTTTGTTTAATGTACTAGCACCTTTTATTACAATTGATCTAGCTTCACTGTGATATTCAGCTAAATGCATACATGTACATTCTTCGAAACCACATCCCATTAAAAGTACATTTCCTTTTAATTCATAAAGTCTAGCTACTGGAGATTCATCAGCTAATGGAAAATGTGTTGATTGTCTATTACATAATAACTTTGCATATTTTCCCCAAGCAACATATGCGAAATTTGGATGTGTAGAGAAAATAACATCATCTCTTTTTCTAAACTCATCAACAATTTCATTACCACTTTCTAAATCTGACAATACAGGATTATTTGCAGGCATTTCTTGTCTTACAGTTTCCCATAAATCAGCTGAAATACTAGGATTACTCATATTGCTTGGTTCAGCATTATCTTTAAAATGTAATGGCATCACAATTGTTCCACCATCACCAACTAATTCTAATAATGCATCAACGACTGTTCTAGCACCACCTAAAACATATTCAAAAGAAGATAACTTGGCATGTACTTCAAGAATCATATTTGAAGTAACGCCGAGTCTTTTCAAACTATTTACAATATCTTCTTTTGTAATTACTTGCTGTACTATTTCCTTGTTAGGCATTATAGATTACAAAGTTCTTTAGCAATTTCTGCGCCAATAGCAGCGTTGTTATATACTAATTGAATATTTGAATCTAATGAAGAACCACCTGTAATTTCAGCAATTTTAGCTAATAAATATGGTGTGCAGTTCTTTCCCTTGATACCTTGAGCATCCATTTCTTTAACAGCTTCATCAATTGCTTTGTTGATTACTTCTGGGTCCATTGAATATTCTTCAGGAATAGGATTTGTGATTAAAATACCACCATCAAGTTTTAAATCTCTCTTAGCTTTGATAACTTTAGCAGCATCAACAGTATCTTTTAGAGCATAATCTACTTTTAAACCACTCTTACGTGTATAGAATGCTGGTAATTCTTCTGTTTGGTAACCTAATACTGGAACACCTTTTGTTTCTAGAACTTCCATTGTTAAAGGTAAGTCAAGAATAGCTTTAGCACCAGCAGATACAACTGTTACATTTGTTTTTGCTAATTCTTCAAGGTCAGCAGAAATATCAAATGTTTGTTGAGCTCCACGGTGAACACCACCAATACCACCTGTAACAAATACTTCAATTCCAGCTGCAGCAGCTAAAATCATTGTTGTTGCAACAGTTGTAGCACCCCAAGCCTTTTCAGCCATAATTACTGGAAGGTCACGACGACTAACTTTAGCGATACCTTTACGTTTACCGAATTCTTCGATTTCTTCTGGTGACATACCTACAACACCAACGCCATCAATAATACCGATTGTACAAGGAACAGCACCATGTTCTCTGATAATTCTTTCTACTTCTAATGCTGTTTGTACGTTACGTGGATAAGGCATACCATGAGAAATGATTGTTGACTCTAAGGCAACAACTGGACGGTTCTCTTTTAATGCTTGTAATGCTTCTTCTTTTACTCTGATGTTCATATTTTTTTCTCCTTTATTTCCATATTTTTAATCGCAACTTCTATTGCGTTAAAATCCAATTTTCGTCTTTCTTCATTACTAGATTCAATCGTTGTTACAGCAGCGCTGATAGCAAATTGAGTACTATCATAAGGACTCTTTTTTTGTAGTCTTTGAGATAAGTAAGCTCCTAAGAATGAATCTCCACCACCAGTCGCATTATCTAGATGAATTGTACGATGTGTAAACCAATATTTACCTTCTTTAGTGCCAAGTAATACGCCTTTATCGGCCATAGATATTAATATTTCTTTTACACCTTTGTCTAAAAACCAATCTAAACTTTTTGAAGCAGATTCTTCATCAACAATTTCAATACCAGTAAATTCTTTTGATTCAAATTTATTTGGTTTAAAGATATCTAGGTAAGGTAAACTCTTTAATAATCTTTGTGATTTACTTGCACTTACAGGATCAGCAGCTTTTAAACATTTTGCATGTGTTGCAACATAATACAACATATCTTCATTTAAATTAGCATCTAATACTAATAAATCATTTTCATCTAAATCTTGTAGTGCTTTATCAATATCTTCTTCCTGTAGTTCATCTAAGATACGCATATCATTTATTGCCACATGCATATCTCCATCATTATCCATAACAGCTAGATAAATAGAACTAGGAATACCTGATACTATTTTTGATTTTGTACAATCTAATCCAAGATTTTCACAATCAAGTTTCAATTGTTGACCAAACGCATCACTTGCAAAGCATGTCACAAATTCTACATTTTGTCCCATGCGCAATAATGTTTGGCATATATTTCTTCCTACGCCACCATAACGCATTTCGATAAATCCAGGATTTGAGTCATACTCTCTTAGCGGTGCTTTACTTGTGCCACAAATATCAATATTTGCGCCACCAATCACACAAATTTTGTTCATAAATCACCTTTTACTTATTTTTATAATTTTGGATTTGTTCTTCTAATAAATGAATTGAATTGTCGACATCTTCTTCGTTTATTTTTCTACTATTCAGTAGAATGAACGCATGTAAGAAATTGTCTTGTATAGCCAATCTCTGTTCGTTTGAACTTAAACTATAATCTAACCGGTTACATTCGTCAAGAAGATTTCTTAAAATCTCAATTTTTTTGTATAATCGATCTTCTTTTTCTACTTCTTTAAAGAGATTTTTTAGTAACCACCCACCATTATGTTCTGTTAATGAGATTTTAATTAGTGAATCGGAAAGATTAAGTTCCATTAGTTTTTCATCTAGTTTTAAAAATTCTTCTTTAGAAAATCCTCTCATCAACAGAAAATGTTTTGTGTATGCATTAATTTCGCTATCATCATTTTCATAAATATCTAAAGCATCTTCGAAGCATAAATCTAAGCTATTATCTCCAGTATAAAAACATTCAATTTCTTCAGAATTACATAGATTTAAAACCATTTCACGTTCATCAGGATTTGAATCGTATAACAATATTTTTTTCATACTTATTTCTCAAATTTATTGTACAACATGCAATGCGATTTTATTGTCAAATTTGTGTGAATTCGATAAAATAAAATCAATTAGAGGTTTTTAAATATGAATATATATGAATCTAGTGAAGATTATCTTGAATCAATACTAATGTTACAAGAAAAGAATGGAAGTGTTCATTCAATTGATATCGCTGAAGAACTACAATTCAGTAAAGCAAGCGTATCTATTGCAATGAAAAAATTAAGAGAAAACGGTTATATCTCTATGGATCATTCCGGATTAATTTCTTTACTTCCACCAGGAAAAGAAATAGCTGAAAGAATTTATGACCGTCATCAAACATTAACAAAATTCTTTGAATCAATTGGTGTTGATGCAGAAACAGCTCAAAAAGACGCATGTAAAGTTGAACATGACATCAGTGAAGTAACTTTTGATAAAATTAAAGAACTAGTTAACAAATAAATTATTTATTTTGATCGCTTATGCGATCTTTTTTATTAACCAAACCACAAAAAAAACTCGAACCAAATAGATCCGAGCTTTTCTTGCGTTTGTACCAATCGAGCAAACAAATTAACGCTTGCTGTATTGTGGTGCACGACGAGCACCTTTTAAACCGTACTTCTTTCTTTCTTTTTCACGTGCATCACGTGTTAAGAATCCGGCTTTCTTTAGAACAGGTCTGTAATCAGCACTTGCTTCTAGTAAAGCACGAGAGATACCATGACGCATAGCGCCTGCTTGGCCTGCATAACCGCCACCAACAACATTAATCTTGATGTCGAATTGTCCAACTGTTTCTGTTAAAACAAGTGGGCTATTAACGATCATACGAAGAGTAGCTTGTGGTAGGTATTCTTCTAATGTTTTACCATTAACTGTAATGATTCCTGTACCTGGAGTCATAAAGACACGTGCTGTTGACTTCTTACGACGTCCAGTACCAATATAAGTAACTGTTGATTTTTTCTTAGCTGGCATTTGTCTTTACTCCTTCCTTAACCCTTAATTTTAAGCTCAACTGGCTTTTGAGCTGTATGTGGATGTTCAGCACCTTCATATACAAATACATGTCCGCGTTGTACATCCCCTAATTTTGTATGAGGTAACATACCTTTGATTGCTTTTTCTACCCATTCAACTGTGTATTGTTCACGCATAACTTTTGTGCTACGTGTACGAAGTCCACCTGGATACATAGAATGGCTGAAGTAGAACTTCTTAGCATCTTGATCACCTGTGATCTTAATCTTATCCGCATTAACTACTACTACGTAATCACCGCAGTCTACGTTTGGCGTATAAGTTGGTTTGTGTTTTCCTCTTAATACTGTTGCGACTTCTGAAGCTAGTCTACCTAATGTGCAATCTGTAGCATCAACGATATACCATTGACGAACGACTTCACTAGGCTTAGTCATTGTTGTTTGACGCATGTTATATATTCCTCCATATGTAGTTTCCGGGGCTACATTTGGCAATAACGCCATGGTTTATTGTATCTTTTCACCCCTATGTCGTCAATCTTTTTTTCGAGATTATCCCGACTTTTATTTAATTTAGAAGTAATTCTGTGATTTTAGCCGCAAATTCGTCTCGTTTTACGTCCATTGCTACTTCACAATGTCTATCTTCAAACTTAAAATCTGAATATAAATCACATACTGTTTTACCGAAAGTGATATCAGATTCTGTTTCTACATATACACCAGCTTTATATAAAGTGAATAATTCTGGATAACATAAATATAGTACTGGGCATACATCATGCAAACATAGTTTCTTTTCACCTAATCGTTTTTCATATAATCCAATAGAAATAGATGTACTATCTTTGAATAGTTTTGCTTGTGGTGTACTTCCTGCATAAATCTTTTCAATTTGTTCCATTGTTAAACTAGATTTTAAAGTAACATCTAAGCCAAACATTTTAACTGGTATTCCCGACTTAAATACTGTTTCTGCCGCATGAGGATCTGCATAAATATTAAATTCTGCGCTTGGTGTAGCATTTCCACCTATAACAGCTCCACCCATTACGACTAGTTCTTTAATATATTTTGTAATATCAGGATACTTTGTAATTGCAATCGCAATATTTGTAAATGGTCCTACAGCCGCAACAACTAATTCTCCATTAGCTTCTTTAGCTGCTTTATATAAAGCGTCATAACCATGTTCTGTTTCAATAGGCGCATTAGAATCCGGAATAATTGCTCCACCTAATCCATTAACACCATGAACGTATTCTGCATAATATGGTTTAACAATTAATGGTTTTGTTGCACCTGGATATACTTTAATATCTTCTCTACCACAAAGTGATAATACAGCTCTAGCATTTCTAAATGTTTTTTCTTCACATACATTGCCACTAACAGCAGATACACCTTTGATATCTAATTGTTCTAATTTTACTGCACACATTAACATGACAGCGTCATCTACACCTGTATCTGTATCAATCCAAAGTGGAATTTTCTTTTCACTCATCGATATGTACCTCCCAACCATCAAATTTACGGCAAGCTCCTACAATCAAATCTACAAATTTATCTCTATCTACACCTACTACTGCATGAATATTAGGTTCTTTACCTAGTAAATTTGTAAAGTCACCAACTGTTTCTCCTCTACAGTATTTACCTCTTGTTTCTACTTCGGCATAAATATCTTTTATTTCAAATATTTCAGGATGTGTTAATACAAGAACTGCACAAGGATCATGTAATGGTGATCCTTCCCATCCTAATTCTTTATGATGTTTAAAGAAGAAATCTAACCAATCTGCTACTACCCCAGAGACTTGATTTCCAACTGCTCTAACTTTTTCACGGTCATTTGGTGTGACAATTGCCTTTTCCGTTACATCTAGTCCACATACCGTTAATGGAATACCTGCACTAAATTCAATAGCTGCCGCTTCTGGATCTTCATAAATATTAAATTCCGCAGTAGAAGTCCAATTCCCATTTCTGAAGCCTCCACCCATGATTGATATATGACCAATTTTTTCTTTCAATTCTGGATGAGCAATTAATAATGCCGCAACATTAGTTTGTGGGCCTGTCGCAATAATTGTTACTGGAGTATCACTTTCCTCTAATACTTTTGCCATTAATTCTACAGAAGATAATTTAGATTCTTCAAATACTGGTTCTGGAAGTTTAGGCCCATCTAATCCTGATTCACCATGGAAGTTTGGTGCTACAACAAGATCTGACATAATTGGAACATTTCTTCCTCTAGCTACGGGCACATTCAATCCTAATAATGCACATATTCTTAATGCATTATAAGTGACTTTCGCTAAAGTTTGATTTCCCGCTACTGTAGTAATTGCTTTGATTTCGAATTCATCTGATGCCGCAGCTAGTACCCAAGCTATTGCATCGTCATGTCCCGGATCACCATCTAATATGACAGGAATTTTTTTCGTTTTTTCGCTCATATTTTCTCCTTTAGACAAGAAACCTAGCAAAACTAGGTTTCTTAAAAATATTATTATTTTTTCGCTTCTAATTTTTCAACAGCTGCTGAAGAATGTGCTTTCTTTTCTTTATTATTTCTTAAAATAGCAAATACAACTAAGCCAATAATTGTAATAGCGTATGGAATTGGTGAAACTAAGAATGAGTTAACACCAAGTGAAGATACTTTTACAGATAATGCTTGTGCAAAGCCAAAGATTAAAGCCGCAAGCATTGATCCTACTGGTTCTCCAGATCCCATAGCTTGAGCCGCTAATGCGATAAAGCCTCTACCAGCAACCATGTTTTGAGACCAACCCATTGCATAATACATAGACATATATGCACCTGATAATCCAGCAAGTATTCCACCAATCACAAAGGCAATATATTTAATCTTGATGACACTTACACCAACGGAACTAGCCGCATTTGGATTTTCACCAACAGAACGAATATTTAAACCAAGTGGTGTCTTATATAGTAATACCCATGTTAAATAAACTAGGATAAAAGCTACATAAGTTAAAATACAATGTCCTGATAAAATACTACCTAAAACGGGAATGTCTTTAATTAAAGGAATATTCCATACTGGAATTTGTAAATTACTTGTAATTAAACCATTTGTTGATGTCATTTGGCTTCCTTCAGTAATACCAGTAATGACTTTTACTAAGAAGATAGTTCCACCATTACCTATCATATTAATCGCGGTTCCCGTCAAGATAATATTCGTTTTTAAATTAAAGGCAAAGAAACCCATTAATAATGAAACGATAATACCTGTAATGACAGCTGCGATAAGTCCCATAAACCAATTGTTAGCGTAATAAGCAAATAATGATCCAAATAAAGCTGAAATCATCATTGTACCTTCTAAACCAATGTTAGAAACACCCGCTTTTTCGCAAATAACAGCTGCTAAAGTAACAAGTAAAATTGGTGCTGTAATTCTTAAAATTGCAAAGAAGAAATCTGTTGAGAATATTAACTGTAACATATTACTTCACACTCCCTTCTTTATCACTTGAAACTTGTGCACGAAGTTCTTCTTCTGCACTCTTTACTACAAGCTTTTGACGATACTTTGCTAAGAATTGATCTGCCGCAAAGAATAAGAAGATAACTGCTTGAATAACGTTAATTAATTGAGCAGGAACAGCAGAATAAGTACTCATCAAAGAACATCCTTTATCTAGATATGACATAAAGAATGCGGCTAATGGTACAAATGCTGGGTTATTACCAGAAAGAATCGCAACAGTCATACCTGTCCAACCATAACCTGGTAAAGCTGTCCAGTCATATGCTGTATATCTACCTAATTGTTCAATACCGCCACCTAGACCTGCTAAGAAACCACCTATTACCTGGGAAATAATGATGACCGCAACAACATTGATACCTGTATATTTAGAGAACTCTTTGTTGATACCAATCATTCTAATTTCATATCCCCAACGTGTACGATACATAAAGAACCATACAAGCACTGTAAATAGCAATGCAATAATAAAGCCCCAAGATAATTTAGAACCATTATTGATTAATGCTGGAATTGTAGCTTGAGCTTGATAGTTATGTGTTTGAACTTGTCCTTTTGATGTATCAGCCAAGAAACTATGTAATAGGAATAAGATCATATATTGAATGATATAGTTTAACATCAATGAGTTAACCATTTCACTTACACCAAGTTTTGCTTTAAATACAGCAGGAATTAACATAACAATTGCTGTAACAATTGCACCAGCTAGTACTGCTACTACCGGTAATACACCTGCTGGTAATGGAGCATAAATTGCTACTAAACCAGCAACGAAGGCACCAAGCATGATGCCACCTTCGCCACCCATATTAAATTGATTTGCCGAGAACATTACACATGTTGCTAGACCAGTAAATACAATAGGAATCATGCTTGCTAAAATATCTGTAAAATTCTTTACGCTAAATTGTCCATTTGCTCTAAAGAAAGGACGAATTAGCATTGTTTCAATAGCACTAAAGGAAGCTGCTATCTTTTCCGAAAAATTATTTCCACTTGAACTAGCGAAAATTAATACAAATGCCACTAGAAGTGCAATACCAATTGCTAAAGCACCACGCACGATGCTAAAGCGTACACTTCTGCCTTTGTTCATGACTGCGCCTTTAACTTTACTCATGACATACCCTCTTGATTTCTTCTTCTGATTGTTGCTTCAAACCAAGCATATATGTGCCCATTTCTTCATCAGATAATTTTGATGTATCTTCAAAATAAGCGACAATCTTACCACCACACATAATGATTAAACTATCAGATAATTCCATAACTTCATTTAAGTCAGCAGATACAAGTAATACACCAATTCCTGAACGACTTAGTTCTACTAATTTCTTACGAATAAATTCTGTAGCACCTACGTCAATTCCTCTTGTTGGTTGATCAGCAATAATTAGTTTTGGATTATTTGAGAATTCTCTTGCGACAACAACTTTTTGGATGTTACCACCTGACAAACTACCAATCTTTTGACCTCTTGATTTACATAAAACTGTATATTGTTTGATTAATTCATCTGTATCTTCATGCATTGTCTTTAAATCAAACAATAAACCTTTGTTATATCTCTTATCACCAATACGATCAGACAACATATTTTCTTCAATTGATGCATCTGATGCAATACCATAAATCATACGATCTTCTGGTACTAGAGATATCTTCTTTTTACGTAATTGTTTTTGATTTAGTCCAATAATGTTTTCACCACTAACTTGTATTGTTCCTTTATTTGGAGTATTGAAACCAAATAACATATCTACAAGTTCTTTTTGACCATTACCTTCTACACCAGCTACGCCAACGATTTCACCAGCACGAACTGAGAAAGATACTTTATCAAGCATTTTCTTACCCCATTCGTTTACATATTCTAAGTCTCTAACTTTTAATACTTCTTCGCTAGGAGCTGCCTTTTCTTTTTGCACTTCAAGAACAACATCTCTACCAACCATTAGTCTAGAAATTGTTTCTGGATTTTCATCCTTAGTGTTATATACGCCCATTGAACGACCACCACGTAAGATAGTCATACGATCTGTAATTTCTACAATTTCATTTAACTTATGAGAAATGAAAATAATGGTATATCCTTGATTTTTAAGATTCTTTAATTCTTTAAATAATTCTGTTGTTTCTTGAGCAGTCAATACTGCAGTAGGCTCATCTAAAATTAAGATTTTAGCACCACGTACTAAAGCTTTTAAGATTTCTACTTTTTGTTTCATTCCTACTGGAATATCTACTACACGAGCTTTAGGATCTACTTCTAGATTAAATTTCTTAGAATATTCTTCTGTAATTTCTACAGCTTTCTTAAAATCGATGAACATTCCTTTTTTAGGTACCATTCCTAGTACCATATTTTCTGCAACTGTTAAGCTTGGAACTAACATAAAGTGTTGGTGCACCATTCCGATTCCTTTAGAAATTGCAACAGTAGGAGATGTTAAATTCTCTTTTACACCATTTACATAAATTTCACCACTTGTTGGTTGTTCTAAACCAAACAGCATCTTCATTAGTGTTGATTTACCAGCACCATTTTCACCCATTAAAGCGTGGATTTCGCCTTTATAAACTTCAAAGTTTACTTCTTTGTTTGCAACTGCACCATTCGAATATACTTTTGTAATATTCTTCATTTGCACAGCATATTCTCTTTCCATCTAAGATGCCTCCTTCATAGAATGAAACAAGGGAGATACAGTGCATCCCCCTCACTTCATGTTTAAACTGTATTATTAATCAATTATTAAGGACGAACTTCGTCACGCTTTGTAACAACAGCGTTATTTCCTTCATCAGTTAATGCACTTGGAACTTCTACTGAACCATCTAATACAGCATCAATAGCTTCTTGAACCTTAGTTTGTGTTTCTTCAGATGCATATTTAGCAAAGTTCTTATCTTGAACGATACCTACGCCACCTTCAGCTAAGCCAAGTTTAATTTCAGTACCCCAGTATTCATTACCAGCATCCCATTCATCAAAGAACCATACTAATGAGTTACCAATATTCTTTAAACCAGAAGTTAATGTAATCGCTGCTAAGTCACTTGAGAATGTAGCTTCTTGGTCAGAGTCAACACCGATGAACCATTCATTTTGTTCAAGACACGCTTCAGCTGCACCATTACCTGCGTTACCAGCAACACCCCAGATAATATCGCACTTGTTATCTTGAATCATTGATAAACCATATTCTTTAGCTAATGTTGTATCTACATAACCACCAACATAACGTGTATCAACTTTGATATCTGGATCAACATTTGTTGCACCAACGATATATCCATATAAGAAGTCATTAATAACTGGGCTATCAATACCACCAACGAAACCGATAACTTTGTCTTCATTCATTCCTTCGATACTTGTATCAGTTGTCATTAATGCTGCATATGTACCTACTACATAACCTAATTCGTTTTGTTTGTAAGTAATGTTAACAACGTTGTCATTTTCACCAACATATGTGTTGTCATCAAAAATTAAATATTTTTGATCTGGATATTGTGTAGCTACTTCTTTTAAGTAATCAGGCATTTGATATGTACCACAAATAATTAGGTCATATTCACCAGATTCACTTACTTCATAAAGAGTAGATAACCATTTAGGTTTATCAGCATCTGTACCACCTAGTTCAAGAGTATTTAGAGTGATACGTCCATCTGACTCTAATGTCTTTAAGCCTTCTTGAGCAGAATCAAAGAATGATTTGTCTCCTAGGTTTCCGTTTACTACATAGGCTACATTGTATACTTTCTTTGTATCTTCTGAGCCTCCATCTGTTGAAGAAGTCGCACTTCCTCCGTCATTTGTGCTAGTGCCGCCGCCACATCCTGCAAGCATAGCAACACTTAGCAATGCTACTAAAATTTTTTTCATTATAATACCTTTCCTCCTAAAACCAGCTTATTAGTGTAAGCGGTTTCTTGTACTAGTATATTATTCCTGAAAGCGCTTTATGTCAACAATGATTTTTCCATGCATGAATGAATTGACTAATCTTTTCTTTACAATTATTCTTTGTTAGAGAGGTAAAAAAATGAGTAATTATAATTTTCCAAAAATTGATTTACATTTACATCTAGATGGTGCATTTCGCTTTTCTACTATTTGGGAGCTTGCAGAAAAACAAAATGTAAAAATGCCAAAAGATACTTTAGAAGAATACATATCTTATATTCGCTACTCTGCTAATTGTGGTAGTGTTAACCAATATCTAAGAATGTTTGATGATCCCCAAAAAGTTATGCAAGATTATGAAAGTCTAAGCCGTATTACTTTTGAACTAATTGAAGATTTATATCATCAAGGATTAGGCTATGCTGAAATTCGGTTTGCTCCTCAATTCCATACACAAAAAGGAATGAGTCAATTTGTAGCAACTGAAGCAGTACTAGAAGGAAGAAAAAAAGCATTAGAAAAGTATCCTACAATGCACGCTAATATCCTTGCATGTATGATGAGTTTAGGTCCTACATCAGTAAATGAAAAAGAAAACTACGAAACAATTGAAGTATGTAAAAAATATCGTAACGATGGTTTAGTTGGCATTGATTTAGCAGGTGCTGAAGGAATTGTACCATTAAGTGACTTTGCTCCATTCTTTGCTAAAGCAAAAGAAGCAAGTCTAAATATGACATGTCACGCTGGAGATAGCCAAGGACCTGATACAGTTAGAGATGCGATTAGTTTTGGTGTAACAAGAATTGGTCATGGGCATCATATTTATGAAGATCAAACACTATGTGAAGTTGCTAAAGAAAAACAAATTGCATTAGAAATCTGTCCTACAAGTAATATTCAATGTTTAACTGAACCAACATATGAGCTTCATCCAGCAAAGAAATTATTTGATATGGGTATTCCTGTAACAATCAATACGGATAATATGACTCTTGCAGGCACAACATTAGATGAAGAATACGACCATTGTATAAATCAAATGGGATTTAGTAGAAAAGATATTATTCAAATGAATATTAATTCTATCAAAGCTTCATTTGCGGATGAAACAACAAAGGAAGAAATTCTTTCAAAATTAAATGAAGCATTAGAAAAGGAGTAAGAAAATGAAACAAGCTCATATACAATTAGATAAATCAGTAAATGCAAAATACGCAATATTACCAGGTGATCCTGCACGTTTAGACCACATTAAAAAATACTTAGAAAATGTTGAAGAGTTAGCTTACAACCGTGAATTTAGATCACTTAGTGGCTACTATAAAGGAATGAAAGTTATTGCTATATCTACTGGCATTGGTGGGTCAAGCGCATCTATCGCGATTGAAGAATTACATAATATTGGTGTAACTACAATGATTCGTATTGGTTCTTGTGGTGCACTTCAAAAAGGAATTCAATTAGGCGATTTAGTTTTTGCGGAAGGCGCAATTCGAGATGATGGCACAAGTAAAGCATATGTAGATGTAACTTATCCTGCTGTACCTAATGCAAGATTATTAACATATTGTGAAGACTATGCAAAAGAAATGAATTGGAATTATCATTCAGGCATTGTACATAGTCATGAAAGTTTCTATATTGATAATAATGATGTGATTGAAGCTGAATGGTCTAAAAAAGGAGTGCTAGGATCTGATATGGAAACAGCAGCCTTATTTACAGTTGGTAGACTACGTCATATCAAAACAGCTTCTATATTAAATAATGTTGTTGTTTATGGTGAAGATACTGCTGATTCTATTGGTGATTACGCAGATGGTGCTTCTATGACTCATGAAGGAGAAAAAAGAGAAATCCTTGTTGCTTTAGAAGCGATGTATAGAGAGGATCAAAACAAATGAAACAAGTATTATTTATAGATGCATGTGTTCGTGGTGAAGAATCACGTTCTAAAAAAATAGCAGAAACATTTTTAGAAAATTTAAATGAAGAAAACTACTTTGTTACCCATTTGAATTTGATGATTGAAGACTTAAAGCCATTAATCAATGAAGAATTTGAAGAAAGACAAGCTCTTCTAGAAAAGAATGAATTAAATCATCCTAGATTCCATTACGCTCATGAATTTGCTAATGCGGATATTATTGTTATAGCTGCTCCATTTTGGGATTTAAGTTTTCCTGCTTTATTAAAGATATATATTGAAAATGTATCTGTTGATGGTATTACATTTACGTCAACTAGTGATGGCTTAAAAGGATTATGTAAAGCAACAAATATGTTCTATTTTACTTCACGTGGTGGTTTTTACTTTAATGCTACAAGTGAACAAGCTACACCTTATTTAAAAGAATTATGTAAATTCTTTGGCATTGGTCATTTCAATTACATTAGTGCTGATGGAATGGACGCAGAAGGATATGATAGTGACAAATCACTAAAAGAAGCTTGTCATAACGCAACTTCTCTTGCAAGAACTCTATAAAAGAAAATGCGATTTGCTTAACGCAAGCCGCATTTTCTTTTAGTCTAATTCTTTTAATACTTCTTCTATTGTTGGAATACTTTGTGCTGCACCTTCATGCTGTACTGTTTTACTACTTGCAATCGTTGCTATCTTTAAACATTCTTGAGGATTTTTTCCTTGTAATAAACTTGCTAAGAAAAATCCTGTAAAAGTATCACCTGCTGCTGTTGTATCAACAGCTTTAACCATACGTGCAGGTTCATGGATTGTAATATCTTTTTCGATATAATATGCTCCATCTTTACCACAAGTAAAAACTACTGCTTGATTTGGATATTTTTCTTTTAATGCATAAATAATATCTTCATAATTAGTTGAAGTAACTTTAGCTAAACCTTTTGCTTCTACTTCATTCACAATAAATATATCTACTAGCTTTAACGGATAAGTAAATATCTTTTCATCCATTGGTGCTGTATTAAAGGCTATTTTTAATCCTTTTTTATGTGCTTGTTCAATTAAATATGCTAAAGAGGATATTTCATTTTGGATTAATAAAATATCGCCTTCACCAAAATCTTTTAATGTCTCATTGATTTCTTCTTTTTGAATTGCTTGATTTGCACCGCCATTAATAATGATACAGTTTTCGCCATGACACACTTGTATAATCGCATGTCCCGTAGGAATTGATTCATCCTTTAATAAATATTTTGTATCTACATGATATTCTTTTAGATATTGAATAAATGCATCTCCATCAAATCCAACTTTTCCTGCATGATATACACTTGTTCCTGCTTTAGCTAATGCAATGGATTGATTTAATCCTTTTCCTCCAAATCCACGATGATAAGAAAGAGCACTAGATGTCTCTTTTGGTTCTATGAAATGATCCATTTCATAAACATTATCGTAATTTAGTGATCCATAACTTAATACTTTCATATGTGTTTTTCCTTATCCTTTATTAATACTTCTTTTACCCAGTTTACAAACATTTCATTATCTGCACTTAATGCCACTTTACAATTAGGTGGTACAGGAACATTTCTATCTCTTAAATCAAATATTGTTCTTCCACTACCTACACCATTAGAACAATCAATTGCACAATGACATTCATGAACATCTTTTAGTACTTCAGGATGAGCAACTGCCATAATTGCTAAAGCATCATGAACTGGAGTTGCCATTAATTCCTTCATATCTTTATCTCGTTTTGCATAATGTTCAATTCTTTCCATGACAACATCGTGGATAAGTTTTGCGGCAGGCGTTCCAATTTCTAATATTTCTTTTGCTTGTACATCATTAATTAATGCATGATGCGTTGCGTCAAGTGGTACAAATGTAATATCTATACCACTTTGTAAGATAATTTCCATTGCTTCAGGATCAGCAAATATATTAAATTCTGCAGCAGAAGTAGTATTTACAATATCGTGTCCACCACCCATTAATACAATCTTTTTAATTTTTTTGGCAATATCTGGACAACTTCTTAATGCTAATGCAATATTTGTCATTGGCCCAACTGGGCAAATCACCACTTCATTATCTTTGCTTGCAAGTAATGTTTCAATTAAAAATACTGTTGCACATTTATCACTTTCTTTAATTTTAGGTTCTGGTAAGGGTAAGTGAAAGTTATGCATTACATATTCTTTTTTCATTCCTTCTCTAAAAGGAATTGGTTCTAATGATTGTGGACTATGTTTATCTAATGTGCATACTAAAGGCAAATCTGCACCTTTGTATACATTTACTTTTCCTTGCTTTCCACAACATTCAACTACTCTTAAAGAATTATCTGTAGTACATTTCACTTCAACATTGCCATTTACTGCAGTAATTCCTAATAAATCAAATTCATCCGCAAGCATGGCCATACATAACGCTACAGCATCATCTGTACCTGTATCGACATCCATTATAACTTTTATCTTTTCCATTATTCCTCCAATAAATAATATTCACTACTATTATTTTATAAAATCAGGAATAAATTGCAAACGCTTACAAATTTCTTTTCATCCAATTTTAGAAATCAAAATGGTCAAATACAGGTTTACCACTATAAGTTAAAGCTTCTTCATTGCCTGTTAAAACATTTAGTGCAGCTAGTGCCATAGCTTCATGTTCCATTTCTCCAGGATAACTATAGACTTCACTTATCCAACCACATCTTTGTTTGATTGTTTCTTCGATTTCTTTAAACCGTAAAAGTCCACCTGTTAAAACAATGCCATCTACTTTTCCTTCTAAGACAACACTCATTTCACCAATCCACTTACAGATTTGATAAATCATTGTATCCCATACTAGTTTTGCTTCTGCATTTCCTTCATCAATCATTTGATGAATTGTATCCGCATTACTTGTACCAAAATAGCTACTTAGGCCACCTGCTTCAGAACAATATCTTTTCATTTCTTCTTTAGACTTAGAAAATAAATGATTTGTTACATCTGTAATTGCCATAGAACCCATTCTTGTTGGAGAAAATGGTCCTTCTCCTCCACCAGCATTATTACTATCTATCATTTGTCCATTATGATGTGCTGTAATCGATATACCTCCATCAATATGACAAACAATCAAATTACATTTTTCGTAGTCTAACGCATGTAACTCGCAATGTTTTTTTGCAACTGCTTTTAAATTTAATGCATGTGTTACAGATTTACGATATATTCCTTTAATTCCTGTTAAGCGAGCTAAATCAGAATATTCATCCACAACGGGAGGATTAGTCATAATCGCAATACCACCATATTTTTCTTGAACTCTTCTAGCCATTTGTACTCCAAGCATAGAAGAATGATACAACTCACCCTTGCAAGTTTTAGTATCTTCTATTAGTTGATCATCAATTTTATAGATACCACTTTTTACGGAGTAACATCCTCCACCTCGACCAACAATCGCATCTATTCCATTTAAATTAATGTGATTATCTTCTAAAAATTTCCATAAAACATTCATTCGATAGTCTAATTGATCATTAATAGAATTAAACTTTAATAAGTCTTTAGAATCATGAAAAACGGATGTTGCTAATAAACATTCTTCATTTTCATGTAACGATATTTTTGTGGATGTAGATCCAGGATTAATTACTAATATTTTATATTTCTTCATTTTCATCACCAATAAAATTATAGATACTTTTCATAAAAAGTCACAAAAAGAAAAACAGCCAGAATTTATCCGACTGTTTAACTTAATATTTTTTATTGTTTATTTAGAAGCAGAAGCACCTGCGATATGTCCAAATGTGAAGATATCCGCAACAGCATTTCCACCTAATCTATTACCAGCATGGATACCACCAGTAACTTCACCAGCAGCCCATAAACCAGAAATAACATTTCCATCAGTATCTAATACTTCTGCACTTGTGTTAATTTCAACACCACCCATTGTATGGTGGATTGAAGCTTTACGTGGAGAAATAACAATACCAACACTTGGATCATTTTCAATAGCTTCTAGATCAATTGCACCAGCAAGAACTTCTTTACCGAAGTCATCATCTTTTTGTGCTTCTACATAGCTATTGTATTTTTCGATTGTTTCACGAAGAGCTTCTTCTGTGAAGTTAGGAGTAGCACCACCAGCAGATGTCTTAGAATTTTCAACAAGTTCTGCAAGTGTTGAGCCATACCATACATGACCATTGTCAATCATAGATTGAACAGTTGTACCAAATAATGCATCCTCAGTTGTAGCACCTGTTAATTCACCATTATCATTTGTTGTCTTACCAGCATAGATAATATAGAAGATACCATTGTCTAGAGCTAGAGAAGCTTTAGCTAATACGTCACGTTCAGCATATTCATTAACGAATCTGTTTCCTTCTCCATCAATCCAGATTTGTTGAGAAGCATCGCCCCAGATACCATCTGTCATAGTTCCTTTAATTGGAGAAGAAGATGGCATTAATTGAACTACATCTAGACCAACTGTACTAGCACCAATTTCTTGAGCCATGATAATACCATCACCAGTATTTGTACCAACATTTGTTGTTAATGTATGATCTGTTAAATCATCTCCCCAATAGTTATCATATTCTTTAACCATTGAAGGGTTTGCACCATAACCACCAGAAGCTAGGATTACACCTTTACTTGTACTAACAGTAACTTTAGTACCATCAGCTTTTTCACATTCTGCGCCAATAACTTTACCTGTATCATCAACGATTAATGATTTAGCAGCTGTTTCTGTATAAAGAGTTACGCCTTCTTTTTCAGCAGCAGCTTTTAATGTATCGATTAATGCAGTACTTGTCATGAACTTATGTGTTCTTGGCCACATAGCACCTAATACTGTATATAAGCCAGCATCAGCACCATAAGCACCTTCGATTCCTAAAGAATCAACTGTCCATTTATATGTTTCAAGAGCGTTTTCAGCAAGTGTTCTAGCTAAATCTAGATCACTAGCAACCCACTTACCATCATTCATTTGTCTTAAACCACCTGTATAAATATGCCACATATGAAGTTCTACTGAGTCATAACCAGGCATATCAACACCAGCTGTTTTACCAGCATTTGTAGCATAGAAATCTTTGATATCAGCTTGTAAGTCTGTTAATACTTCAGCCCATTCAGGGAATTCATCAAAATGTAAGTTTTCATCAGCTGTAGTTAAAGCTAAGTAACCATCTAATGTATTCTTTTGAGCTTCTGTAAGAATAGTAGCAGCTTGTGCTTCATCATCATTAGCGTTGAAAGCTCCACCTTGCATTAATGTATTACCACCAGCAACTGAACTCTTTTCAACTAAGACTACGTTTGCACCATTTTGAGCAGCAGTAATAGCAGCAGAAAAACCAGCTCCACCAGCACCAACTACTAATACATCTGTACTTAATTCTTCATCTTCGCTAGCTGTAGCATGATATGCATTAGCTTCTAATGTATCTGCGTCAAGTCCAGCTTCTTCAGCAGCAGCTTTAGCAGCACGCATAATTGCATTTGAACATAATGTAGCACCTGTTACTGTATCAACAGTAGTTGTTTGGTATTCTACCATTTGAGCAGGAATACGTTCCATCGCTACAGAAGCGACAGCAGGTGTTTCGTGAATTTCTGTTAATTCAACATTTGTGATTTTTCCATCTTCTACAGTCATTGAAACTGTAACAGTACCTTGCATACCTACTGAAGAACCAGTGAATGTTCCAGAAGTACTTGAAGTAGCACTTGCAGAAGAAGTAGGTGTTGCATTGCTTGAGCATCCAGCCGCAAAAATCATAGATGCAGCCATTAGCATCGAAAGTAATTTCTTCATTTTTTTCTCCTCTTTCCGTTAGGGTTTTAATTATAAAGGATTTTCACGGACTTTTCACAAAAAATTCACAAATACTTCAAATGTAAATTCTTTCATCGCATGTATAAATTATCATTTTAATTGACATATTTTTCATAGCGTATCTATAATCATTTTGTTATGGAGGTTTTATATGTATAAAACAGAAAATTTTACACCTGCAGATTTTAAACCTGCTCGCTTTGAGTCGGATGGAAAGATAACATTACATGGAACAGAAGTTTCTTATCACACAGTTAGTGAAGATAATGTCTTCTATGAAAATGATGGTAAACCTATCGCTTCTATTTTCTCTTATTCTTATTTTAGAAAAGATGTAGAAGATGTAACTACTCGTCCTGTTATATTTGGATATAATGGTGGCCCAGGCAGTTCTAGTATGTATGTTCACACAGGTTTCTTAGGTACTCGTAGATTATCATATGGTGAACCAGATAGACCAAGTGCATTAGGTCCATATACAGTTATTGATAATCCAGATTGTTTACTAGATGTAGCAGATATTGTATTAATTGATCCTGTTGGTACAGGTTATGGTGTCTTACTAGATGATTCTAAAAAAGATCAATTCTATGGTATTGAAGAAGATGCTGAAGCTTTATTAAATTTCATTGAAACATGGTTACATCGTTATAATCGTTGGCTATCTCCTAAATATTTAGTTGGTGAAAGTTATGGTTGTACGCGTTCTGCAAACGCTGCGGGTATTGCGGCTACTAGTGGTAAAGAAAGAGGATATGGTGTTTCATTTGATGGTATTGTCATGATTGGTAATACTGTAACTGTTGGTAAATACTTTGGTGAAGGTATTCCAGTAGAACCAAGCGTACTTGGCTTTCCTACATATGCTGGTGTCAATTGGTATCATAATCATCCATCAGATCAAACTGTTGAAGACTTCGTTATGGAAGCGAAGAAATTTGCTGATACAGAATATGTATTAGCTCTTTATAAAGGTGAAGCACTAAGTGAAGAAGAAAGAGAACATATTATCGAAAGATGTATGTATTACACAGGTGTATCTCGTGAATACTTAGAAAAACGTGACCTAAAGATTGAAGATGATACATTTAGAGGCGAAGTCGTTAAATCTAAAGGCTTAGCAGTATCTCGTTATGATGGTCGTGTAACTAGACCTCTATATAAATCTCAACTAGTTGAAGAATCTAGTGTTGGGCTAAGAGATGATGCAACAGCAGATCGTTGGGATGCATATTTCTATGCAGCATTAAATGGTGATTTGTTACCAAGATTAAATGTTAAGTTAGACAGATCTTATGCTCCTATTTGTTCTTATTGGAAGACTTGGAACAAAGCAGAACCAAATGGAACAACTGCTGAAAAACTACGTAACGCTATGTGCCAAACTCCTGGTATGCGTACATTCTTTGCAAATGGTTGGTTTGATGTATGTACAGAATTCGGTTATGTATGGCATACTTTAGATCATGCAGGACTACCAAAAGATAGAATCTATGTAAAAGGATACCCTTCTGGACATATGATTTATCTAGGCGAAGAAAATGTACATTCATTATGTGCTGATATTCGTTCATTCATTCTAGGCAATGATCCTACAAAATAAATTATTTCAATATTGTCGGGCCAGAGACATAAAACCTGTCCCAGTGGTCGTGGTGGGGGCCGTAAACCCACTATGCATTAAAAAATAGCGAAAAATAGTGAAGGAGTAGCTTTGACTACTCCTCTTTTCATTCTTTTCAAATCATTTTCAGTTAGTTTAGATACTTCTACTTCCGTATCTTATGTTGTAATCTTTGCGAATATCATCAAAAACTTTCTTTACATTCTTTATCCGTCCAGCTTGCATATCCGCGTATCCTTTTTCTATTTCTTTATTGAGCTCTTCTTCTGATAATGGCCAAAAATTCGTAAGTCTATTATGCGTAGAAAAATCTTCTTCTTTCTGTATGTCATTCCGATTAATTCTTACATTTGAGCTTGTTGTTTTTATATCCATGTGAAATATCCTTTCCATGAGTATGTTTTTATCTATCTTTATCATATACAAGATATTTTTATAGCAAAATTCTATTTAATCATACGACTACAGATTTCATTAATCTTTTTCATTTTCTTCATGTCAATCTTGATCATTTTTCTATCTTCAGTAAGTAATCCATTACATTCATCTTGTACATCTGATACTTGTGTATAGATACATCCTGATAATCCTTTAGGAATATTTGGAATGATAGTCTTTTTATATAACTTTTGAATAGCTTCATTTAGTGCTAAACGATCCTTAAACTTACGATATCCATATACTTTTTCTGCTTCACTATGTTCTTTTTCAAGATAGGAATATCCTCCAAATTCACTAAGTATTAGGATTCTACCATCTGCTTTAGGCACTCTAAAAGGAAAGAAATAATTATGAATACTGTTAAAATCCCCAGCACCTTGATCATACCAACCACTAGCACTATCTACTAGTCTAGTTGAGTCATAATCTTTGATATAATCTGTTACTTCTTTACTATCAAATTGTCCCCATCCTTCATTAAAAGGAACCCACGCAAAAATACACGTAAAGTTATATAAATTATCCAGCATGCATCCAAGCTCTAGATAATACATATCTCTACTTTTTTCACTATTTCTCGCAAATAATTTATAGTTATGATCATTTGCTTTCTTAAATCCAAGATTTGGCTTGATACCAACAAAATTAAAATTATATGGTCCACCACCATTGGGCATATCTTGCATGATTAGTAGTCCTAATTTATCACAAAGATAGTAGAATCTTCTACTTTCTACTTTTGCGTGTACTCTAAGCATGTTAAAGCCCATTTCTTTTATTTTTGTTAGTTCATATATTATCGCTTCTTCACTAGCATAAGTCAGTAAACCATCTACTGTATAGCCTTGATCTAATAGACCACTTAAGAATATTGGTTGATTATTTAAGAAAAATCGTTCAACTCCTCGTTTATCTTTTCCTTTAGAAAACTTACGCATACCAAAATAACTTTTAATTGTTTCGTCACTTGTTGCGACATAAAAATCATAAAGAAAAGGATCATCTAATGACCAAGAATGCATGTTTTCAAGTGTAAACATATACGTTTTTTCACTTGTAATACCACGATGAACAAGTTTTTTATCTTCAAAAACTGTAACCACTGCTTGACTAAATTCACCTGTCATATTGAGATATACAGATTGATGATCATAATCAACAGTAATTTTAATATCTGATATTCCCTCTTTTGGAATTTCTTCTAGCCAAACACTTTGCCAAATACCACTACTTGGTGTATACCACATACCACCATGTTCTCTTTTTTGTTTGCCATATGCATATACCCCAGCATCAGAGTAGTCTTTTACAATCACAATTAATTCATTATCTACTTTGATACTACTTGTTACATCTAGCATAAATGGAGAATATCCACCGACATGCTCACCAACTAAAATATCATTTAGATATACTCTTGTTTCTTGATCAACAGCCTCAAAGTTCAAAACAACCCGATTATCTGTAAGTGTATTTTTAAATCTTTTCCTATAGCAAATTGATTCATCAATACCTAATTCTTTATCTTCTGCTAAAGATAATTTTGAACCAATCGCAAAAGGCACAATGATACGTTTCCAATTTTCATCACTAATTTCTCCACCATCTTTAACAATTTGATATTCCCACTCACCATTTAATGAATAGTAGCTATCTCTTTGTAAGTACATACGAGGATATTCCGGTAATGGTCTTTTGAGATTGATGTTTTCTCCCCACGAGCTCATTAGTGTTTTCATTTTTTCTTTTTCCCAAAGAAATATAAATGAATGCATGTCACAAGTAATAAAAATCCATGGAAACAAATCATCATTTTAAATAATTCTTTTTCTGTTTCAATTGATAAGCTAATCGTATGTGCATAAAGTAAAGTAATGCATAAAGATATAGCTATTCCAACCATTTCAATAATCTTTAGTGATAAATGATATTTCCCTAAGAATTTCAAACAATATACACCACACGCAATAATAATGAATGCTAAGAAAAATGAAATGGAATAAATTGTAAAATTAATTGTTCGATACAATATCAAAATAAATATAGATAAAAGTATACCTACTGATATAGATAATAATATTTCTGATAATAATTTAAAGTTCTTTTCTTTCATAACCATATTATATGCTACAAATCATTGATTTTGTTGTTTCTTACGATAATAACTTGGGGAAATACCAAATTCTTTTTTAAATGCATTAGAAAAATGATATACACTACTAAAACCTAATTTGCTTGCGATTGATTCTATTGAATCATTTGTTAATCGTAGTTCACGTACTGATTTATATAAACGTCGAATCAAAATATAATGTTGCGTATTTGTCGATAAGCATTCTCTAAAAGCTTTATAAATATAGTTAGGTGTGTAGTTTGAATATTCAGCTAATTCATCAATTGATATAGGTGAAGTAATATGTTCATCAATATATTTCATACATATACGACATACTTTTTCTTTTTGCGTCATTTTCCCTTTATAAGACAAGCGATTATCCCGATGATGCAAGCGATAATCTAGTTCCATCATCTTTACCTTTTCAAGTGCGGTACGTGCAAGAATATAACTTCCTGTTACTTTTCCTTGAATTGCTCGATCAATTGCATAGAATTGTTCGATATAATATGCATCATGTAACATATTTTTAATAAAGATTACATCTTCTTCAATCACTTGATCTAATTCATGTGTTAAATCTAAATTTTCTGATTCATAGTCAATACTAACAATAGAACTATTTTCTTCACAGCTTTCAAAATAGATTAATGAAGCTTCTGGTAAATATAAGTAATCCCCTTTTTCTAAATGAAATACGATATTTAAATAATGAATATCAAATGATCCTGTTAGTCCTATAACAATACGATTCGATACAAGTGATAAAGGTCCAGCCTTAAAATGATTAATCGCTTTTTTTAATGAAAATAAATATGGCTTAATATGAAGGTCACTAACAACTCGTGAAACTTCATCTTCATATAACAGATTTGCATAAATTGGTGGATTTTCCATATACAGATAATAACACATTTGTATCGATTGATATAAATTTTTGTCATGAAGTATACATTGTGAATTCTTTATCATTATTTGATAATTATTTCACAGAGAGGGAAAAGCAATATGAAAAAATTATTAAGTAGCATTTTAGCTGTTACTTTAATGAGCACTTTAGTAGGATGCTCAAGTAGTTCAAATGAAACAGCTAAAACAACATCAACACCTGACACTACTGTAGCTGTTGATGAAGAAAAAAATGCCGATGTTATCATTGTCGGTGCTGGTGGAGGAGGCTTAAGTGCCGCAATTGAAGCCGTTAAAGATGGTGCAGAAAGTGTAATCATCTTAGAAAAGACAAGTGTTACTGGTGGTTCAATGAATTACACTAGTGGATCAATGTCTGGTGCAGAAACAATCATCCAAGAAATTGATGGTGTAGAAGACACAAAAGAATCTTATGTACAAGATATCTTAAAGAATGGTGCAGGACTAGGAAACGAAGAATTAATTCGTGAATATGTTGATGAAGATGTAGACGCAATCAATTGGCTTTGGGAAAATGGTCTAAGTGACAATAAGTTCTCTACAGATAAAACAACAGGCACAATGAGCGTATTCGCTCCAGAACATGCTTTATATTCTGTAAAGAGAACATATAAAGCTAGTCCTGATGATAGCGAAAACTATAAATGTGCTGCTCATGAAATCTTAGACGCAGAACTAGCTAAATTAGATAATGTAACTATTGACTTCCAAACTACAGCTGAAACATTAGTTGCCAATAGTGATGGACAAGTATTAACAGTTCTAGCTAAAAATGGTGATGGAAAGACTGTATCTTATACAGCAAATAAAGGTATCATCATGGCTACAGGTGGCTATAGTGGTAACTTAAAAATGATGGGTACTTTCACTACTTATGGTGGCGAATACTTACCAGGTGGTGCTAGTACAGCTGATGGTTATGGTATCTACATGATGCAAGAAGTTGGTGCAAATATTAATGAAGATTGGATGAGCTATATTCCTACATTCCCAATGGGACTAGATACAGGAAATGGTCCAGGTAAAATCGCTCCTACATACTTATGGAAAACTGGTGGTATTTGTGTAAACAAAGAAGGTAACCGTTTCGTCAATGAAACAGAATCTGCTGTAGAAGTTCGTGAAACAGCTCTTGAAGAACAAACAGATGCTATCCAATATGATATTTTCACAGATAAGATTATCGCTGATGCGGAAGAATTAAACGCTTCTGTATTCTGGACATACTACTACGCTCCAGAAAAACCATATAACCAATATGTTGTTTCTGCAGATTCTATTGAAGAATTAGCTGAAAAGATTGGTGTTCCGGCAGATAACCTAAAGACAACAATTGAAAAATACAACGAATGTGTTGAAACACAAACTACTGATGAATTTGGTAGAGAATATACAGAAGATAGCTTAAATACATATAATGTTGCGATTAACAAAGTTGAAGGCGATAAATATTATGCAGTAGCTCTTAAAGCATTATGTGTTATGACATTAGGTGGTGTAGAAATCAATACTAAAGGTCAAGTATTAGATACAGATGGAAATGCCATTCCTGGCTTATATGCAGCTGGTGAATGTGTTGGTGGTATCTGGGGTGAATTCGTATCTGGTGGTACAGGTATCATGGGCCCAATCGTATTTGGTAGAATTGCCGCAAGAAATCTAATGAGTGAAGAATTAGCTACAGGCTATACATTAAAGACACCTCAAACAGTTATCACAAGTGATATGTTCGAAAGTGATACAACTACTACTTCTCGCTTTGATATGAGTACACCTCTAACAGATGGTGAATATCAAGCAACAGTTGATGGTCAAGAAGGTGACTTAAAAGTTGGTGTAACAATCGCTGATGGTAAGATTAGTAAAGTAGAAGTTCTTGAAGCACATGAATCAAGTTTCACAACGGAAGCTCAAGAAAAAGTACCTGAAAGAATTGTTGAAAACAACAGTCCTGATGTAGATACAGTAAGTGGTGCAACATTAACTTCTAATAGAATCATGGATGCTGTCGCTATTTGTCTAGAAGAAGCTAGCAAATAGGCTTATATCCCCTATAGACTTAGTAACAATCAAAGTTACTAAGTCTTTTTATTTTTAATACATGCTATACTTATTTTATGAAAATACTCATTCTACCTGACATTTCACCTAGTAAAAATAGTTTTCTTTTGACGAAAGAAATCATACATTCACTTATGTTTAAAGGACATGATGTAATTGTATCTGCGCCAAAAGAATATCGTTTTATGTGTGCTTCAATTGATGCACCTAAACCTAAGAACAGATTTTTATCTGACACAGGTAAGTGTTATGAAGAATGGTTATATAATACTGGACGCATTAACTTAAAATATCTTCATAAAGATATTGCACTACTTTCAACTTGGATTAGTTCAGAGCGTCCTGATTATATTCTAGATCTTGGTAGAATTTCTGCTTCAATTGTCGCAAGAATGCACCATATTCCTTTTTATTCTTTTGTACAAAGTACTTATTATCGCGAAAAAGAATTTCCAAAAGAAATCTTAGCACCATTAAATACAGTACTAAGAGAAAATCAATTAGAACAAGTTTTACATGTATATGATTTATATAATTATGCTTCAAAAAGAATTGCTTTTTCGCATCATATTGTCGAATCATTCCCAGATTCCGTTTTGATAGAGCGTTATGTAGTACCAGTACCAGAAGAAGTAGCTTTAACTGCCCCTTCTGTTTCATTATTCTTTACTAGTCTCGATGTTTCTACAAAAAAATTATCAAAGCTAGTTAAGGATACTTTTATGTACGCTCCTTTTGCGGTAAATGCTTATATTCCTAATATTACAACGGAACAAGTTGAAAATATTAACTTTATGGCTAGATGCGAGCTTGGTACTTTAGCAAGAACAGATGTAGTCATTCATGATGGCAATGCTTACTTATATCATGCATGTATCGCTCTTGGTGTACCACAAGTTATTATCAATACTGGCACGCCTGAAGCAGTATATGAATGTGCTGTTACAAAAAGATGTGGTTTTGGCACAACCATCAACCAATATGAATTAAATGTCGCTACACTTTATGAAGCTTATCGTAGAGTTATTGCAGGAATTGGATATAAAGAAAGAGCTGAACTTGCTAAGATTAACGCTAACAAGTTAAGCTCTCTAGATTTATTCGATTAATCAAATGTTTCTCTTTTAATTTCTTTTCCTAATACGATATATAACAAATCTTCTCTATTTTCTACACATGTTTGTAATGTAACGAAGTTATCTTGATCTGTAATTGTTATACCTGTATCTAACGAATTATCATATTCGTTTTTTACTTTATTCATATATGCTGTAAGTTGTTCACTTGAATAATTTGGTGCAAATGGTGATTCTTCACGTGTTCCAGTAAAAGAATCTTTTTCATAGAAGAATGCATCTGTAACAACATATGTTCTTTGTTCATGATTAAATGTTAATGTGAATGTGTCATATGTATCATAGTTACTAGCATCTTCAAATTCATGTAATGGACCAAACTTTAAGTTATGATCACGATATACAAAGTGTCCGTAAATAATAATATTTTGGTCTGTAGGTAAGTTATTTTCATCTAATACGTTACTACCATCCATGAATTCTTGACCAAAATCCATGCTTGATTTTGTAATATCTGTTCTTAGATATTCCGCATTAGCCGCATTAACATCGCCTTGTCCATCTTCAATAATGTGTGACTTAACAATTAAACCACCATATTGGTCTTCACAATCTTCAGGATAGTTATATAGTAAGTTATTCTTAAATTCTAGCTTACCAACATAGTCACTATTTAATGTGTGATATTCTTCATATAATGCATCATATTTTTCGCTTAAAGATGGATTGCTTGATTCTGTAGCCTCAGCTGAAGCAGTTTCTGTAGCGACTTCACCCTTGTCACTCTTCTTACTTCCTACAAGACTATGAACACCTAAGCCAACAAGTAACACAAGTAATGCGCAAAATACACCAACGATAACTTTACCAGTTGTCGATAATTTTCTTTTCTTCTTTTTTGTTTCCATGTAAATCTCTCCCACAAACTAGTCCAAAACTTTTTTGATTTCTTCTAATGTAATAGGACCATCGCGTAATATTATAGCATCATCTTTGGTAATATCCACAATTGTACTGGCTTTAGAAAATTTTGTATCACCAATTAACATACCTTTTATTAATGGACAAGCGCCTTCTATTTCATCTAATGTTGTACAAGTCTTTTCACCAGATTGGTTAGCACTTGTCATAAATAATGGTGCATCCACTAGTTCAATAATCTTTCTTATTTCATCACTAGTTGCCATACGGATAGCTAATGTTTCCATACCACTATTAACATATGCTGGTATTTCTTCTTTTTTCTTTAAAATAATCGTAATAGGTCCAGGCATAAAAGCACGAATAATCTTTTCTGCTTTTTCATTTACATAGGCAATACTTTTTATTTGTTCTTCATCTTTGCACATAATAGGAAAAGCTTTTGTGGCTGGTCTATTTTTAACATCACGTAGTTTCTGTTCTGCTTTTTCACTATTCATTCTTGCACATACGCCATATACCGTATCTGTAGGAACGGATATTACTTCATCATTTTTTAATATTTCCGCTAACTTATCTAATTCATTTTCATCAAATCTTTGAATCATACATTTCACCTTCATACTAGTCTTCTCTATTTTATCGTATAATAATAAAAACTGGAGGATATTATGATTAGTTTTCAAAGTGATTATGAAGAAGGATGTATTCCTGAGATTTTAGAAGCACTACAAAATACAAATTTTGAACAAACAAGTGGCTACGGTATTGACCCACATTGTGAGAATGCGAAAAAGCTCATTCGTAAAGCATGCAAAACACCCAGAGCTGAAATTCAATTTGTTGTTGGCGGTACACAAGCTAACTTAATTGTTATCTCATCATGTCTAAAACCATACGAAGGTGTAATCTGTGCTAATAGTGGACATATTAATGTACATGAAACTGGTGCTGTTGAAGCTACAGGCCACAAATGTTTAGTAGCTCCAACAAAACATGGAAAAATTAATGCAAAAGATGTTGAACAAATGATTGTTAATCAGAAGAATGACCCATCATATGAACATATTGTTAAACCTGGTATGGTTTATATTTCTTTTCCTACAGAAACAGGAACACTTTATACAAAGAAAGAATTATCTGAACTAAAAGCTGTAACGAAAAAATATGGCTTATATTTATTCATTGATGGTGCTCGTTTAGGATATGCATTACAAGCGAAAAAGAATGATGTAACGATAGCAGATATCGCTAAATATTCTGATATTTTCTACATTGGTGGAACTAAAGTAGGTGCTTTATTTGGTGAAGCAATCGTTATCACAAATTCAGCTATTGCGACAAACTTTAGGTATTCTATCAAGCAACGTGGTGCTATGCTAGCTAAAGGAAGACTATTAGGTATTCAATTTGAAGAACTATTCAAAAATAATAAATATTTTGAAATCTCTAAAAATGCGATGGAATGTGCCGAACTACTTTATGATGGATTAAAGAAAAAAGGATATAAATTTGCTTATCCATTTGCGACAAACCAACTATTCCCAATTATGACAAATGAAAAGATTAAAGAATTATCAAAAGAATTCCGTTTCTTACCATTCGAAAAGATTGATGACAGTCATACTGCTGTAAGATTTGTTACAAGTTGGGCTACAAAAAAAGAAAACGTTGAAAAACTAATTGAAGCTTTATAAAGCTTAATAAAAGTCTTGGTCACAAGGCTTTTTATTTTTCTCATTTAATACTATAATAGTCTCATACAGTACTATTTGGAGGCTATTATGTCAGAAACACGAACAAAATTTTGGGAAGTATGGGGTCAATCCGATGCTTTATATGATACATGGGCAAATCATTATGGACTAAGTTCTAGTGAACTATTTGTCCTTTATGCATTAGATGAGCAAAATGAACTTTCACAAAAACAAATTGCCATAAATACAGGTCTAGCAAAACAAACCGTAAATAATGTTATTAAGGCTCTCATCCAGAAAAATTACATTACTCTTGTGTCATCTTCAAAAGATAAAAGAGAAAAATATGTTGTTTTAACTGATGAAGGAAAAGCATATTCAAAACCAATATTAGAACCGTTATATAAACTAGAAGAGAATGTCTTTAAAGTCATGGGAATAGAAAGAGCACAACAAATGATTGATGCGATCACAATATTCAATTTATTATTTGAAAAAGAAATGAAAGATCAATTTAATCATGAAAGCTAACTTAAAAAGAACTTTCTTTTCTTATGTCATTCCTTCTGTTCTAAGTTTTGCTTTATCTGGCATTTATACTATTGTGGATGGTTTCTTTGTTGGACAAAGTATGCAGGATGCAGGTATTGCGGCAGTAACGATAGGTTTCCCCGTTTCGGCATTTATCCAAGCTGTTGGTACAGGTATTGGTCTAGCTGGCGCAATCCAATATTCCATATCTATCGCAAAAGAAGAGATTCATCGTAGTAGTATCTATTTCACTACAACTAGTTTATTCATGTTACTCATGAGTATTTTCTTTAGTGTAGTTCTTTATTTATTTGCACCAGAACTTTTATCTTTATTTGGTGCAACCGGAACAATACATCAAATGGCATTAGAATACGTACAAGTTATTGTATTAGGAACATTCTTCCAACTCTTTGCGACAGGACTCGTCCCTTTTATTCGCAATATGGGTGGTTCTACTTTTGCGATGATATCAATGATTCTAGGATTTGTTACAAATATCATTTTAGATTATGTTTTTGTTTGGCTACTAGAATACGGTATGTTTGGCGCAGCACTAGCTACAGTACTTGGGCAAGCTGTTACATTTATTTGTGCTTTCCTTTTCTTAGCAAAGAAAAAAGTGAATTTTGTTTTACCACAAATAAAAGAAATACTTCCTATTTTTTGGAATCTTTTAAAAGTTTCGATTTCTCCATTTGGTTTAAGTTTTTCTTCCCAATTCACACTATTATTAATGAATAAATTTTTATTTTTATATGGTACGGATCAAGATGTAGCGGTTTATGGTTGTATTGATTATATCATTGCGATTATCTACTTATTAGTACAAGGTGTTGGAGATGGCAGTCAACCTCTAATTAGTTTTTACTATGGTAAAGAAGATAATGAAAATGAACTAGTAATCAGAAATTTAACTTATAAATTTGCAAGTTTACTAACGATATTCTGTATTATTATTGTCTTCTTATGCCGTAAACAAGTCGGTTTATTATTTGGCGCAACACAAAGTACAAATGATTCTGTGGCAATTTATTTACCACTATTTTTATCCACAATCCTATTTCTATGCTATACAAGAATTACTACTTCTTATTTATATGCAACAGAAAAGATTAGAATTTCTCATATCCTAGTCTATGGCGAATCCATATGTACATTTATCTTACTTTTAATTTTACCAAGAAGATTTGGTGTTAGTGGTGTATGGTTCTCTATTCCTATTGCTCAAGTCATCATGTCTTTTGTTGCGTATACCTTCAAAAAAATGAATTAGATTTTTGTCCAATTCATTTGAATCATATTTTGATTAGTATATTTTTTAGAAAGTCTTGATAAAATTCTTTTTTCTATGATTTTTGTATCACTTTCTTGTCTTAAATTTAGAAAGATTGCGTATTCATAGTCATTAACTTTAGCGATAACATCACTCTTTCTAAATGACAATTTAATGATGGATAAAATATCATTCATTAGATTTTTATAGTTGCTAATAGTTTGATCAACCGTTATTTTCAAAACATAGCCACTAATCTTTACTCTATCCGCATTACGCATAACAAATAGACAGATTGCATTTAGTGCATGTATATCTACTTCTAATGGACCACTAGCACTCATCATCATTTTTTCTTGACGAATATATTGTTTTTCTTTTTCATCAAAAGTAGATTTTCCTTGTGATGATAAGATTGCTGTAAATTT
Source organism: Lachnospiraceae bacterium (assembly GCA_963593385.1). Lineage (GTDB taxonomy): Bacteria > Bacillota_I > Bacilli_A > Erysipelotrichales > Erysipelotrichaceae > Bulleidia. Next base: position 35,707 of record CAVAZS010000004.1, read on the forward strand.
TTCACCTGCAATATTATCAAGTGACATACCTAATTTCTCTTTATATTTTTTATTAATAAATTGATAATAGGTCATTGCTTGATTATATTTTTTATCTTGGATTAATCCTTTTAAATATGATGCGATAAGTTGTTCATCTAGCTCATCATAGCTTAATCCTTTTTCAGCCACCTTGATTGCTTCTTTTGCTTTTTTATTTTCTAGATAATAAGAACTTAGTGTATTACATGCTTGTAAAGCAATAGACTTATAATATCCTCTATCTACATCAATCCATTCTGATTCTATTCCTTCTAGTAAATTTCCTCGATATAAATCGATAGCTTTTTGATATGCTTCAATATCTTCACTTTGTTTTGCTACAGAAATATAATTTTCAAATTCTTCTATATCTAAGCTAAAAGATATTTCCGGTTGAATTTGATATCCTTTATTTCCTGTAACAATCCATTCTTCATCTATACCATCAATTTCCGCTAAAGATTTACGCAAACGGAAAATTGCATATTTTAATGCATTACCAGGATTTTCAGAATCAGGCCAGAATGTATCAATGATTTTTTCTTTTGAAATCAATTGATTATGATTACATAACATAAACGCAAAAATACTAGATAATTGATTACCTAATTTTTCTGTTAAATCAATTTGAGCTCCACTAGTTTCAATACAAAAAGAGCCCAATAATTTGCATCTATACTTAACCCCATCCATAAGTGAAAGCATTATATCATTTAATTAATTTTTTTCAAAATCTGTTCAGGGTTATTGGCATGTTGAAGTAACGTATCTTTATCTATAATTCCATCTTTATATAGTTTCATTAAGCTATCATCCATTGTAATCATGCCGTTATCTTTATTTTGAGAAATAGTATTATCAATCAAATGTAGTTTATTCTCACGCATTTGTGTTCTTATGGCAGGACACGCCTTCATGATTTCAAAGCTTGGATACATTTTTCCATCAACACCACGAACTAATTGTTGACTAACTACTGCTTGTAATACCATAGATAATTGAATACGAATTTGTTCTTGTTGGTTACTAGGGAACATATCTACAATTCTACTAATTGTTTCACTAGCACCCATTGTATGTAGTGTAGATAACACTAAATGCCCAGTTTCTGCCGCATTTAAGGCAACACTCACTGTTTCTAGATCTCTCATTTCACCAACTAAGATAACATTAGGTGCTTCTCTTAAAGCAGCACGCAATGCGATTAAGTAGTCTTTTGTATCATGGCCAATTTCTCTTTGTGAAACGATAGAACGATTATGCGAGTGTAAGTATTCAATAGGATCTTCAATTGTAATAATATGATCATTCTTTGTTTTATTAATTTCATCTACGATACAAGCTAGTGTTGTGGATTTACCACTTCCTGCACTACCTGTCACTAATACTAATCCTTTATTTAACTTAGATAGTTCCAATATACTAGGTGAAATATGATAAACTTCAGGATCTGGTAATTTAAAGCGTACAACTCTTAATACTGCCGCAAGCGATCCTCTTTGATAATATGCATTTACTCTAAATCTACCTACTTTACTTAATGAGAAAGAAAAGTCATCTTCACCAATATTATCTAGCATATCTATAGATTTTCTTACTCCACTAGACATACGATATATTTCTTCAACATATGTTCTTGTGTTCTCTGGTGTTAGTTTTTCATCACCTATAGGTTGAATAATACCATCAATCTTAAATGCTAGTTTTGTCCCTGCAACAATAAAAATATCACTTGCATGTTTATCGACTGCTAATTGTAATATTTCATTAATATCCATAAATCACCTCTAATGTACAAATCCTTTGTACTCATAATCACCATCAACTTGTACTACTTCTTGCCACTTTGTGATGATTAATTCATCATCTTTTTGTGTTAATACCACATCAAGACTTTTCTTATCATTTATTTTAACAGAATAGTGATATTCATTATTACTAAAAGAAATATCATTTTCTTTTAGATATGCTTCATCATATGTATTTTCTTTTAAATATGTATAAATTTCACTAGCCTTGTAATCCGCATCATAATACTCGACACTAGACGCTATAATTTTATCTGTTTCATTTAGATTTCTTTTTGCTTGTAAATAAGATAATGTCGCAAATATCGTTAGGATAAGTACTGTAAATATCATTAATAGTGTAGATAAACCTATACCAATAGAAATTCTATTTTGTTTATTCATAAGTCACCTCAAGATACTTCACTGTAATTTCTTCAATCATATCTCCTTGATATATCGCTTTTAACTTGCAAGTATCTTCTTCAATTTCGATATCAATTTTATATGCATCACTTTCTTCTCTTGTTTCACTTAAGGCACCTGTCATTTTAAATTCTTCTGCTAAATTCTGTAATTCATAACTAGCTTCTGCTTTTATATTCGCTTCTTCATTCATTTGATAGGCTTTAGCAAATAAACCAACAAAAACAATAGAACTAACGGTAAAAAACAAGATAACGATAATCAGTTCTAATAAAAAATTAAATGAATGTGTATTTTTCATATTAGCGAACTCCTATCTTATATTGTTTATCATTAAGTGTAACTACATAGTAATCATTCTCATTAGTTATATCAAAGTTACTAACATCGTATATTTTTGTGCCACCAGATAAATTAATTTGGCTTTCATCACTTACCACTAGTTCATATAAACTTTGATTTTTCTGATAGATACAAATTAAACTTTCTTCATTCTCGATTACTAGTACATCTTGCCCATCTACTTTTTTAATACTTACGTCATCATTAGAACTAGCTTGGTGCATACGGGTAGTAATATAAGCAAATGGTATTTGATCTTTTTCTCTATTTTCTTCTTTCTCTAATCCATGTTTGTAGCCATTAGCACCATATACAAGTAAAAAGAAGCTACCTACAACAAACATCAAGAATAATATTAGAGAAAAACCAATATTAATTAATGCATTCTTTCTCATACTACTTCCTCGTTACCATAATATCAGGAAAAATATTACTACCTACTACCTGATAAAATACATTGATTTCTTTTTTATCAATTACTAGTCCATAGTTCTCTTCTAAATAATCTAAATCACTTGGATAAAATCCTTCTATGCTATAACAAGTAATCGCAGCTTTACGAATATTCGATTCTATTCTCTCTAGTTCATTTTGGTTATATTCTTTTTGGCTATTCAACACGCCATAAAATAGAATGCCAACAATGAATAAACTTAAAATCATTAAAACAATTCTCTGTTTTCTCATAAATTTACCATAATACTCGCAAGTGGTAACATTACTGATACTAAGATAATACCAACAATAATTGATAGTAGGATAACTAATGTTGGTTCTACGATATCTAGTAGCTTAGCAATACCTGCATCTATATCTTTCTCATAGCTTTTAGCAACTTCATTCATTGTTATTTCAAAGTGACCACTCTTAATACCAATAACTAATAAGCGATTATATACATCTTTAAAAATCTTACTTTCTACTAAGCAATCACTCATACTCTTACCACTTTGTAAGTCAGTTATTAATTGATTGATTTTTTCTTTTAATCCTTTATCTGTGCATAAATCTTTACACATTTCTAAAGCACTTTCTTGAGGAATACCACTATTGAGAAGTAATGATAAAGCATACGCAAATTGCACTACAGATAATTCATAAGCTATTTTCTTTGTCACAAAGAACTTATGTAACAAAGTAATATAGCTATCATCTTTACCCTTCATTGTAAATAAGACATATAAAACTAGAATGAATAAACAGAATAAGACAACTAATGCAATAATCGCTAGATTTCTACCGATATCTAATAGAATCAAAGTAGAAGACGCAATAGATATACCCATATTACCTAATACACTTTTAAATAAAGGTAAAATGTTATTAATAAGAATAATGACAACTACAAGCATCATCATTACTAAAATACTAGGATAAGTAAGAGCATCTTTGATCTTTTGTTTTGTATCATTCATACGATAGTAATAATGTGATAACTCATGGACCACTTTATCTAGATAACCACTTTCTTCACCAATCGTAATCATATGAATCATATAAGAATCATAATATCCTGTTTTTTCTAATGCATTAGATAATGATGAACCACTAACCACTTCATCTCTTACACTTTTCAAAACATTAGCGTAATCCTGTTCATTTACTTGACTAACAATTGCGTCTAGTCCATCTTCTATCGCAATACCACCATCTAATATCATTCCTATTTGATCTAAGAATTGTGCCTTTTCTAACTCACTAATATTCTTCATATTCATTCTCCCACTCACTAATAAACATATTTAATACTATAGTCACCATCATATTTTTCATTCATCGCATCATATGTTGGATCCATCGTTGTCCACTCACCTGAATTAAAATATACATGTGGTTTAATCCATCCCATATTCTCAATATAGACTTCTATCCAAGCATGATATCCTTCTTCAATCATCCCTGTTACCACTTTTGTTGGTATATGTTGCACCCGTAACATCGCGGCCATGATTGCAGCATAATCAAAGCAAATACCTTTTTTATTGTTATAAATATCATCTAGTACAGGTAATACATATTTACCTTGTACTTCTTCTACC
>CAVAZS010000005.1:0-37973 GCA_963593385.1 Lachnospiraceae bacterium
CAACAATTGTTTCAGCACTTGCACTAGGTGTTGGCTCTGCACTCTTTTCTGGTTCTGCACTAGCTGTAACTTCTGGTGTTTCACTAGGAGTAACTGTTGGCGTAGGTGTGTTTGGTGTTGGGTTAACAGTTGGTGTTACTGGAACAACAATTGTTTGACATACCTTAGCATCTTCATTCCATACTGTTCCTGCAGGACAACCTGGATTTACACTTGGTGTTGGAGTAGGAGTAGGTTTTGTATCTTCCTTCTTTTCTTCACCCTTAGTGATTGTTAGTGTGCCTGTTACATATGTAACTGTGTAGTTACCTTGTGTAGCTTCACCATTAGCAGTAATTGTATATGTTCCTACAGCTTCTCCACTATTTCTTGATAATGTATAAGTTACTGTATCTTTTCCAATTAAACCTTCTACTGTAGCAGTAAATGTAGGATCAGATTCACCTTGTGTCTTTGACTTGTTATCAGCTGTAACTTTTACTGAAGCAGGAGTAATTGCATATTTCTTTGTAAAGCTACCTGTATAGTTACCAATACCAGTTACAGTAATTGTAATTTCATGAACATTTGTGAAGTCTTCTGTATCATAACTTACTTCATAGTCAGTTCCTTTAACTAATGTCTTACCTGTCTTTGTGTCTGTTACAGTTAATACTTCTTTATGATCTTTACCATCATAAACATGATTACTTGGATCATTTACTGTAATACCTGTCTTTTCATCATCTGGAGTAATTGATTTAGCTGTTACTGTTAATGTACCAACATTTTGTGAAATTGAATAATTACTTCTCTTTGCGTTTGTATCTTCTGAAGCACCTTCTTCACTAGCAAATACTAATGTATATGTGTTAGATGATTCACCCTTATCTGTTTGACTACCTGTAGTTACAAATGTGACTGTTTCATTATTAACAAGTCCTGTAAATGTACCTTCAGCTGTTAATGCTGTACCATCATAAACCTTAGTAGCATCTGGTGTAGTTACATATAAAGTAGCTGGTGTGATTTGGTAAGTTCTTTGAACAGTACCAGTGTAGTTTCCAATACCTGTTACAGTTACTGTCACTGTACCAACATTAGTTGCACCTTGGCTATAACTTACTGTGTAATCTGTATTTTCAACTAATGTTGTTCTTTTATTATTTGTAACTGTTGGAGATTGTTTTTGTTCTAAACCATTGTATACAACATCTGTTAATGTGCCTACTTGCATTCCTTCTGTAGGATTAATTGTTAATGTACCTAGATTTTCTACTACATCATAGTTACTTTGTTTAGCTGTATATTCATTTCCATCGGCTTTCCATGTAATAGAATATGTATTTGTTTCTCCTACAACTTCTTTAGTAATCTCATCATATTTTACTTCTGTGATTGTTCCTGTTGTCTCAAAACCAATAGTTTCACCATTGACTAGACCTTTGTATGTGCCATCAGCTGTTAATGGTGTTCCATCATATGGTTTGGAAGCAGAAGCTGTTGTAATAGTTAACCTAGCAGGATTAATTAAAATTTCACCATCATAAATTCTAAATGTAACATTCGTAAAGTTGTTAGATATATTTTTGAAATCATTTACTAATAATCCCATTACATAGCTAACTACATTTCCTTTGCAATCTCTTAAAGGATTTACATGTGTTTTTGTAACACTTGCTGTACCACTATAGCTATAGAACTTATTTTCACCTTCTGTAATATATAAGTCATTACTTGCTGTAACTGTGAATCCAGATACTGTATGTGGGTTTCCATCATATGTAAATTCACCTTTGTTACCTGTTATTGTTACTTCTACATAAGATGTAATTGGAGTAATTGTTAAGCTACCAGATGTAGTTGTAATCGCATAATTCTTTGTTACATCTGTATCACCCGATTTAATGACTACATAGTTTGCATCTGTGATTATTCCTGTATAAGTATTAGCATCTTTGCCTTCAGCTTGAGCTTCAAGAGTAGCTTCGTGACCATTTACAAGTCCATTTGCTGTATAACCCGTTACTGTTTGTGTTTGCCCGTTATATACTTTTGAACCACTATTACCAGTAAATGTTACGGGTCTCTTATTAATCTTTACTGTTCCTTGACCTACTAATGTTTTTTCTTGACCACCTAATTTAACTATTTCTCTTACATATACTGTATATTCACCAGCATCAGTAAATGATGGTTTATCAGTAGACCAATTTACATTATCAGTTGAATACTCTAATGTACCTCTAGTGATTAATGCTTCAGCTTGAGCTTTGTACTTATCATCTAATTGTGTACCTTCGTTAATAGCAATTGCCTCATCACTAATTGTATGAGGATCACCATCATATGTACCTTCATAGTCTTTTACTGAAATACTTGCCCATAAAGCATCTAAGCAATATCTATCCGCACCACTATAAATGAATTTAACTGTATCTCCTGCATTACGAATTGCTGCTGGTTGTCCATCTCTGTCTTTATCTAACCAACCGATGAATTGGTAACCTGTAGCTGTTGGTATTTCGCTTACAACTGTAAACTCATCATCTTTAGCAAATTTTCTGTCGTAATAATATTTTGTTTTATCTCCTTCAGTTTTTGGAGAAATACCTTCAGGTATATTCCAAGTAGCAGTACTTAATGATAAATAATATCCAGCTTTACCATTCTTTTGTGTGAAAGACCATGATCCAGTAAATGTAATACCATCATCTGTCATTGTCTTAGATGTTGCATCCCATCCATTAAATTTCCATGTTCCTTCATCAACGTTTACTTCTTCTGAAGTAATTGTTTTAGCTGTTACTTTGTCACCAGTGTAATAGTCAGTTGTATCACTAGGTAATAAACTTGTTACTTCTGTAGGTAATGATTTACCTTCTGTAGCAGAAGTGAATTCATATTGTACTTGGCTCTTTTGAGCAATTGAACAACTTGTTGTTGCTTCACTAGTAATTGTAGATTTTGTATAAAGCGTGCCACCTTGTCCTTGTGACTTAACAGTAGCTATATAATCTGTTGATGTTTGAACAACTAATGATACGCTACCACTCTCACAATCTGCTTGTGTAACTGTATAGTTCACAGTACCTGTATATAATCCATCTGTAGGTCCAGTTAATTTACTGATTGTAACTTCTTGTCCATTAATTGTTGCTGAAGTAACACTGATATCAGTTACACTTGTTCTGTCTAATACTTTTGGAGTAATTGTTACTGTAAATGTGATTTCTTGGTTTGGCTTAACGTTTACAGCACTTGTTGATGCCGTAACTGTAACTTCAGGTTTTTGACCAACAATTACAAAATCACCTGTTTTTGTTGTTCCTGCACTAGCTGAGTAACCAAATGCCACTTCATATTTTGCCTCTTTTGCTGCATTTACCACATTGGATAATCCAGGATATCCTGAAATGTTTCCCCAATCAGTTGTATCGATTGGAAATACGTCACCATTACCAGATGTTCCTAAACCTGTAACTAAGTGTTCTGAATCTGTCTTAACGAAGAATAATACATATCCTGGTTTGCCAGAAATATGCTGCCATCCGGACCACGTATCATTAGTAGTGAAGTCGGAAATAGTTAATGTTCCATTTGGTACAGTTGTAAAAGTTATATCACCTGTTGTATCTGATGTTTCATGCCAAGCAAAGTATGCAACTTCAGCGTTTGAAATGCTTGTTTCAAATGTCGCATCATTTCCTTCTTTATATTCGGCTAATTCAATATCTTCTTCAGCATTACCAAACTTATTAGCTAATGCTTCTTGCTGTTCTTCTGTGAAGTTAGCCATTAAATCATCTAAGTTAGGATATTCAACATATAATGCATCTAATTCATCAGCACTAATATTCATAATATAGTTGAATAATTCATCAGATGTCATTTCATCTAACTTAACTTCTTCATCTTGTTCTGTTTCTTCTACTTCTTCTGTTACAACAGCTTCTTCTTTAGTTTCTGGCATAACAATTTCATATGGTTCTTCTGTAGCAACAATAGTCTCCGTCACTTCAGGTTCATCTGTTGTTTCTACTACTGTAGTTTCAGGTGTAGAAGTAACTTCTTCGTTAGAAGTTTCAACTACTGTTTCTTCTGTTTCAGTAGAAATTTCTTCAACTACTTCTTGTTCTGGTGTTTCTTCTACTTGAGTAACTTCTGTAATTACTTCTTCAGTATTTGTTTCTTCTGTATCTTCAGCAGAAACATAAGAAAAATGAGCACATGTCACTACCATTAATCCTGATAGTGCAACTTTAGTAAACTTTGATAACTCTTTTCCTAAAATATTTTTATTCTTTTTCATGTCTTATCTTCCTTTCTTTAATATCTTATTTCCATCAATTGAAATAGACTTTTCATTGATATTCCAATTTAAATTTGTATCTTCATTAATTACTGCTGTAATCACATCTTCATGCTTTCCTGGTTCTAAAGATTGAATATCTTCATTCTTTAGGATAATTGCTGTACCATGCGTCACATGTACTTTATTTGTTTCGATATGAATCTTTTCTTTCTTTGAATTTTGATATCCAAGACTTACCGTAAAACTTCCATCATCATTGCGATATGCACTGTTTACTTGTAAATCTACATCCTGTTTTATTTTTACTTTGTACCAATACGCTCCTAATATTGCACATGTTATTGCTAGAAGAGGAATATACATACTATTTTGTGATTTCTTCACTCCTTTTTCTGGAGTTTCTTCTTCTAAAATCGTTATCGGTTCTTCTGTTGTATTACTATCTTCAGCATATAATCTTGTTGGCATAACCATGCATGCTAAGACGATAAATATTGCTAAAATCTTCTTTTTCACAGTCTTATCCTTTCTTAATACATGGCTATTATATTGTTGCTTGGTTATATTTCGGTTATATCCTAAAACTTTTTTGAGGATTTCAATATTTTTTGCGTATATATTACTTGCAGACTATTGTTTTTCACTACTTTTATATATTGAAATTCACTCAAATGAGACTACAATTAACTCGTATGTTTAGCATTTTTTATAATGCATATTAACAAAGAGAAGTGGGGTAAACCAAATATGAATTCAAATATAAAACTCTCAAAACTAACAAAAAGGATATATATATATGCCTTATCAGCATTGATGGTTACATCAAATGTTAACGTAACTAGTGTTCGTGCTGAAAATGAAACTAGTCCTGAAAATTCAAGTACTGCAGAACTTAGTAGTAAAGATTATTCAGACCTAATCCAATCTTCTGAGGTTACATACAACGATGATAAATCTGTTGCTACTGTAACAATTTCAGTAAATACAGAAGATGATGTAATACTAGATTTCTCTAACAATGAGACTGTATCTAGTTATATGGAAAGTAATTTTAGTGAAGTCAATCAATCTGAAGATGGTAAGTCTTATACATTTAGTATTGTAAAGAATGACACTTATACATTTGATGCTGTTGTATTAAATAGTAGTGATGATGTTACTAGTGATGAAGCAATTGGTAGTAAAACAATTACATTTAATATTGATGAATTAACAGAAACTGAAGATAATACAAATCAATATGAAGCAGATGAAGCTGTTGCAGTAATTCTTAAGCCAACAATAGAAAATGTACATGTCGCTTATTTTGCTTGGCATAGCGAAAGCGATACAACAGGTACAATTAACTTTACAGACATTAATGATAATGCAACTAGTGTTACAGTAAATGATTTTAAGGATTCTAGTACTCCTGGATATATCTTATGCTTCGTTACTCCAAAAGATAATCATTTATTTACTGGTTTAGGTGCAGATGGTGCAGGCCAAGCATGGCTTGTTGGTAATGATGGTGATGATTTTTCTATAGACAATTATTACGTGACAAAAGAAGATGGTTCTAAGAGTGGTATATATAATTATCCTGGTTTAGAAAATGTTATTTTAGCCGCAAGAAAAAAAGGCTATTTAGCTTGCTTTGGATGGAGCAGAAGTGCTGGAACTACTGAAGAAAATTTAGCATTCGAGTTAACAGCAACAGAACCAACAATGACTGTAAAACTAACTTTATTTAAAAGTGATAAACCTGATGGCTCAGTCACAAATTTATTACCAGGCAATAAATTATATTTCCAAGTAGTCGCAACACCTTCTACAGTTAAAAATTCAACAGTTCAAAAGGTAACTCTTACTAGTGTACATGGTGAAACTGTTGATGAAGAATTAACAAAACAATCAGACGGAACATATACAAATGGAACAGATTATATAGAATACGTTATTACTGAAGACGACTGGTTAAAAGGCCGTGTAACATTTACAGTTGGTGCTTCTGTAGATTATACATGTAGCTTTAATATATCTTCAGGAACTGTATCCACTACATCAACAGTTACAGAGAGCACTAATACTGAGGCTGCTCCAAAACCTGAATATAATAAAAATGTTTCCCTTGCTAAATATGCATTTGTTAGCTCCGACGGTTCTACTTTACCTGACTCAGTAACAAGTCTATTACCAAATAGTGAATCAGTTGCATTAAATGCTACTGTTACACCTACATCATTAGATAAAACTAAAGTTACTGTTGATAATGGATATTGGGAATTTACAGGATGGAATCCTGAGAGTAAAACAACTTCTTCTACTCCAGAAATCTTTACATTTACTGGTACATGGAAATATAGACAATCTATTAATCCAGATGAAGAAGGATATGGTAATGTAACAATTGACGCACCAAGAGATGTTACATATAACGGTTCATCACAACAGCAAGAACCAGTTGTAAAAGATAAAAATGGTAATACATTAACTAAAGGTACTGATTACGAATTATCTTATTCTAATGACACTACTAATGCTGGAGACGTTACAGTTACTGTTACAGGTATTGGAAACTATTCTGGTACTGTTACTACAACATATAAAATTAATAAGAGAAACGTAACATTAACTAGTGAAATAGCTTCAAAACCATATGATGGAACTGCATTAACAAAACCTAATGTAACAACAGGTGGTGATGGATTCGTTGCTGGAGAAGTAAGTGATTTAAAAGCTACAGGTTCTGTAACAACTGTTTCAGAAGGTACAGTAACAAATACAATTACATATACAAAAGGAACAAATTATAAAGATAGTAACTATAACATCACGAAGAATGAAGGTACATTAAGTATTACAGCTAAAACATTAGATCCTGATACAGAAGGAAGTGCTATTACAGTAAATGATGCGACAAACTCTGTTTATGATGGAAATGAACATAAATATGTACCCGTAGTTAAAGCAAGTAATACAACACTAACAACAGATGATTATGATGTTACATATTCAACAACAGATTTCACAAATGCTACAGGAACAATCACTGTAACAATTACTGGTAAAGGCAACTATACTGGTGAATTCACAAGAACATATGAAATTACAAAACGTCCAATATCATTTGCCGGAAATAGTGCAACACGTACATATAATGGACAAGACCAAACAGTAAGTGGTTCTACAATTACTTCTACCAGTGAAAATACAGGACTTGTAAATGGACATACTGCTGATGTAACTGCTACAGCCACAAGAAAAGATTATGGAACAACAACAGGTACAATTACTGTTAATTCAATTACAAATAATGGTACTGATGTAACAAACAACTATGATATTAGTACTACACCTGGTTCTATTACGATTAGCAAACAATCTGTTAACCCAAGTGACACTGGATCTTATGATGGTATTACAGTTAGAGCGCCAAGTGATGTTAAATATAACGGTTCATCGCAACAACAAAAACCAACAGTAACTGATAAAAACGGTACTACATTAACTGAAGGTACTGATTACGAATTATCTTATTCTAATGACACTACTAATGCTGGAACAGTTACAGTAACAATTACAGGTACTGGAAATTATTCAGGAGTAGTTACTACAACATACCAAATTACTAAAAGACAAGTAACAATCAATGCTTCTAATGCAAGCAAGGTATATGGTGAAACAGATCCTGAATTTACATATACATTTGCTGAAGATTCTGATTCTATTATTGGAACAGATTTAGGTACTATCTCAGTATCAAGAACAAAAACAGGCGAAACAGTTGGTACATATACAGATGATTTAACTGTAAGTTATACAGCAAATAATAACTACAATGTAATTACAAATACTGCAAACTTTACAATTTCAACACAATCTATTAAACCTGAAGATGATGCATATAGTGGTGTACAAATTGATAATCCAACAAATTATATATACGATGGATCAACACGCAAGTGGTCACCAACAGTAAAAGCAACAGACGCAACTGATGCGCCAACATTAACTGAAGGAGTAGATTATACTGTTACATATACAAGAGGTAATACAGAAACAACAGATTTCACAAATTTCGGAAAGATTACAGTCACAATTACTGGTATTGGTAACTACTCTGGAACAGTAACAAAACAATATGATATTATTCAAAGAAAAGTAACAATCAATGCAACAGAAGCAAGCAAAGTTTATGGTGCTACTAATCCTGAATTTAGATATACTGTAACTTCAGGTTCCATTATTGGTACAGATTTAGGTACTATTTCAGTATCTAGAACAAGCACTGACGAATCAGCTAAAACATATACAAATGATTTAACTGTAAGTTATACATCAAATAATAACTACATTGTGGAAATTCACCCTGCTAACTTTACAATTACACCACAATCTATTAATCCTAAGAAAGATGATGGTTCTGCTGATCCTTCATATATAAATGTATCTGTTAGTGATCCAACAGACGAAACATATGATGGTAATGAACATAAGTTTGTACCAAAAGTTAAAGCCGGCAATACAACATTAGAAAAAGATAAAGATTATACAGTTACATATTCAACAGCTGATTTCACTAATGTAAAAGGCGAAATTACAGTAACTATTACTGGTAAAGATAACTATTCTGGAACAATCACAAAGAAATATAAGATAAATCCAAAACCAGTCACAATAACAGTTGAGGATAAGAGTAAAGTATATGAACAAGAAGATCCTGAATTTACAGCTACTCAAACAGGTCTAGTAAAAGATGATGATTTAGGTACGATTACAGCTTATAGAACAAATAAAGATGAAACAGCTGGTACATATAGAGATGTATTAGATGTTACATATACATCAAACACTAACTATACTGTTACAGTAGAAAAAGGTAACTTTGTAATCCTTCCACAATCTATTAGTCCTAAAGATGATGAAGGAAAAGATGATCCTACTTATCTTGGTGTAAAAGTTAACGACCCTGAAGATGTTATCTATGATGGTAAAGAACATAAGTTTGTACCTGAAGTCACAAAACCTGATGGAACAAAACTAGAAGAAGGAAAAGATTATACAGTTACTTATACTGTTAAAGATCCTATTACTGGCGAACAAATTGAAATAGATGACTTCACAAATGTAAATGGAGAAATCACAGTAACAATCACTGGTAAAGATAACTATTCTGGAACGATTACAAAGACATATGAGATTAAACAAAGAGAAATTGAATTTGTAGGTAATAGTGCTACTAAGATTTACAACGGTAAGGAACAAGCAGTAGATGGTTGGACTGTTAAGTTAACAGATGAAACTCATGGATTAGTAAGTGGTCATACAGCTACTCTTGCTGCAGGAGCATCTAGAAAAGATGAAGGCACATCAACTGGCCGCATCACAGCTGCAGGTGAAGTTGTCATTATGAACGGTAAAGAAGATGTTACTAAGAACTACAAGATTACTACAACACCTGGTTCAATCACAATTAAGTGTTCTGGATGGGACGATGGAGGACCATTCACAACAGATACATGTGGTAATGTATTTGATAGATGGGGCAATAAGATATATGAAGCTACAAGTTGTAATGTAGGTGGATATAACTTAGTAAGAACATCTGTTGAAGATTAAGCTATCATTAAAGGGTTATTACAATTCGTAATAACCCTTTTTATATGCTCTAATTGATATTATTTATAACGAGTAATCCCAAGATTTAGTGAAGTCGCCAAAGGAATATATTTTAAGTGTTAACTTATTTGTATTGTATATACAAGAATATTGTGTTTGTCCTCTATCATTACCATTGTCAGGTTTTTGAGCAATAAATGCCATTAAGTGCATTGCATAATCTTCTCTCATACCACCTTTTTTTGTTCTATAGAGACCAGCTTTAATCGCTTCATCTCTTCCACACATTCCATGGAATCCATCATCTTTAGATACATAATGATTTGTCGCATGATTGATATCAATCACATTCATTTGATTATCTACCCACTCTAATAGTCTAGATTTCCCAGTTTTATCCACAATCATAATGTGATATGCAGAACCTGGACCAGTAGAAGTCACATTAAAGTTATTCGCTAAGGCAATTCCTTCTTCGATTGATTTACAGGAATCTAAAATCATTCTCATCAGAATTGGTGGTAGGACTGTTTTCTTGTTAGGCATTGTTGTACGCCACATATCTGCGTGAGCAATCCATGCTTTCTTATCTACTGTATTTACTGCTATACCATTATCTGTTACATAAATATAATCTTCTAATGGTTCTTCTCCTGCTTTATCTAATACATAAGGTTTTACACCATACTTTAATCTTTGTTCATATCCTTCATACGGTATTTCTTCCCACTTTGCATTAACAGATAAAGCCATGATACTAACACCTAAACCTTCTTCATTAATACCATCCATACATAGATATGGGCATAAGAGTGTAGCAGAAATATCTGTCTTACCATCATCTAAACATCCTTCTGCATATGTACCATTTTGATAATCTAACCAGAAAGCATCACATACACCAATAGATTTATACTTAGCATTAGGATTCTTATTTTCTACAATGACATTAATACCTGTATTTGGATTATGTCTATCATTATGAAGAAAGTGACCATAGTCATAGTTTCTGCATAATAAGTAATCCCCTTCTGTATTAGGTGTAAAGAATGTAGAACATCCTGCATCAATTACTTTTAGCAATTGTGGTGGCAATTTGTAATAATCATAATCACATACCATGTGATATAAATAACCTTTTTCATCTACTCTTTTGATAGATTCTAAACTTTTAATATAGGATTCATCTTGTATTAATGCATGTGGATTCATTTTACTAAACCTTCTCTTTCTAAAGATTCTTCTTTTTCTTTATCAATATCAATAAATTTAATTGTGATTAACATGATGACTAAAACAATACAAGGAATTAAACCTAATAAGTTACATATAACATTCTTTGTCGCAACTGTTTGATCTAGTTTTAATGCTTCATTAAATCCTGCAGCAGCTAAAGCAAAAGCCATTAATTGTGTTACTAGTGCTTCTGCTAATTTACTTGCTAAGTTATCCCCTGTAGATACCATTGCGTCTAATCTTCTATGATTTTGTATTTCTATAACATCAGAGATATTATTACGATTTTGATTTAGCATAATAAATGTGATTGTTGCGCCAAAGCCGACACTAATCGCATTAACATAAATAAATGCTTCATTATATGGATTCATGATAAAAATTAACTTACCTATAATTTGTGAGATTACACCTAGGTACATTGTCTTCTTTCTACCAAGTAATGTATCAATCTTAGGGGTAAGAATAGACACAACAAGTGATACTACTAAATAAGAAGCTAAGATAGGTGTAGCTTTACTACTAGAACCTAGAATGTATGCTGCATAATAGTTAATTGCGGACATAATTAATGTATTACATATGCCATAACCCATGATATAGATCATATTCCATACCCATGATTTACATTTAAATAACATCTTATATGTTTCTTTTATAGATACTTTATCTTCATGTTCTTCCTTTTCATGTACTCTTTCTTTAGAAGTAAAATAGTGGAATAAACAACCAAAGATACATAAAGCACCCATAACTAATGCGGTTAGGAACAATGCCTTTGCATCACCTTTACCTATAATCGCATTCTTTTCTTGTAATCCACCAAATAATCTAACAATAGGTGTTACTGCTACAGCACCAATACCAGACCCTAGACAAGCTCCAAGAGACCTGAAAGAATTAATAGATTTTCGATCATCATCACTATCACTAGCTAACGCACCTAGTCCATTGTATACAATTCCTCTAAATGTATTCGCTATCTCATAGAAAAAGAAGACAACTAAGCTAACAATAATCGCTAAAATTTGAGGTAAGTTAAAATCAGTAAATAGTAAGACTAAACCTAATGCCCAAGGAATAGCGATTACAAGTAAATAAGGCCTAATCTTTTCTTTAGATTTAAACTTAACATTTCCAGCAAATACACCAATAATCGGATCATTTGTAACATCCCATATTGTCCCAAGAGTCATCATTGTTCCTGCGGTTAATACAGGAATCTGTAATACATTTGTTAAAAAAATTAAATAATATAAACTCTTAAAGTTAAATACGATATTGGCTGAAGTAGAATAAGCCATATATCCAAGCTTTTCAGGTAGCTGAACAACACCTTTATTTTCTTTTTTCATACTTTATATCCACCTATGTAGATAATTGTAATCCTTTACTTTTAAAATAGATAAGCAAATTACAACACATATATTTTATCTATGTTACAATTCAGTTAGTTATAACTAACTGTAACTTAGAAAGATACTTATGACACTTAAACTATTACAAGAAGCTCTATGCTTCGCATTTCTATACTCTGAATTTCTTGTCATCCTATTTGTAAAAAAAGGTGCGAAATCACAAATACAAAACTATCCTGACGCAATACAAAAAAGATGTATAGATTTAGGAATAACTACCAAAGAAGAAATTGTTAAGAATGCTAAAATTTATAAAACTCTTGGTGTAATGATCATGTTACTTATGAATCTATTTATTATTTGTGCAATGAATGAGGAAACATCATTTATCCAAGGATTTATACAATCATATATTTTTATCCTTATGTTTTCTTTATTTGATGCATTATTTATTGATTCTATCTGGTTTTGTCATTCTAAATTCTGGATTATACCTGGAACTGAAGATATGACTCATGAATATCACAATTATGCATTCCATTGGAAATGGTTTTTATTATCTCTTATTTCTACTATTCCATTATCTATCATCATTGGTGGATTAACATATTGTATTGGAAATGCATAATGCAAAAATGGTATAAGTTCATCACTTATACCATTTTATTTAGAATCCACCATTTTGATATGCTCTAGCAATTACATATGAAGGCTCGTAGAAAGCACTACAATTATAATTATCGATTACATCACAAATTTCATTGTTATAAACTCTTATTATTCCTTCTACATAGTTTTCTTTTGAACTCAACGTATCAACTATTAAACGTTCATAAACAGCACCCATATCTAATGGAGAAGGAACAATTGTCGCAAGTTCTTTGTTAACTTCTGTTATATCAAAATCACCCGTTTCTAAAGAATAATCATTAATCCAATCGTTCTCTACTTTCAATGGATTTTCTGCATGTAATACATTTGCTACACTAAGCAAATGATATAAATTATCATATCCAATTGTATTGACCACATATTTATTTCTTTGTTTAATATGTCGAGCAACACGTTCAATCATATAGCAGACAAAATACAAATCATCTCTTTTGATTTCTTCATCATCAAAGTATTTATTCTTCATAATAGTTCACTTCCTTTAAAAGTTAGAGTTTTTAACGCTTTTTCTGTGCAATAAACTATTTGATGTGTAGGGTAATTGAACTTTACTAGCTCCCAGAAAGCAGCTCTAGAAATCCTACCATTGATAAAACCTTCAACATAATTCCAAATTTGATCATCAGCCATAGGACCTTCGACAATGTCATAATCATGTTCTATACCACGTCTACAATTTGCCACAAAATCTAACCATTCTTCTGACATTGTATCGAATTTTAATACTTTTAATACTCCACTAGTTATAAACTCATAACAATTTAGTACAGAGTCACCTTTTCTAGTTAATGCCCAACGTATTGCCTGCTTTTTTAAATTTGTACAATAAAAGCCATATCCAAAATCTTTATAAAACCCGTTTTGAAGAATATTAGGTTTAGACACTTCAATATTGTCTCCATGATATACATATCTTTGAATCATTAAATCATCCTACACTTTACAACATTACTTTATCACTTACAGGAAGAGATATTAATAATGCTTGTGCTTTAGAATTTAAACCATGTTCCTCATGAATATGATTCATAATATCTTTCTTAATTTCGTTTGATGCGACAATCGCTAATATTTCTTTTTCTTTTTGGAAAGCAACTTGATATTCTTGAGCAATATAATCATTATCCTTAAAGTTTGCTTTGAAAACTGTTCCACCTCTTGCACCATATTTCTTCGCTGTTGCCATCACTTCATCACTATATCCTTGATTTAAACTCACTAAAATCAAACTGTCTTGATTCATATTATCCTCTTCTTTCTTTGTTTCAGTTGTCACTACATCATTCGCTATTTTATATAGTAGTGCAGAAATACCATTTATTGGTATTGAAAACACGATACCTTTTGTATGTAAACGTAACTTATCTCTTTTGCGTAATTCATTCATAAAGATATGTGACTCATTATCTTCAATAATACTTAATACAATTGTTCTTTTACTTGTCGCAAAACCTAATACATCTAATAGTTCACTACTTGCTGTACCATTAGCGACTAGCTTCATATATGGATAACAACCAAAATCTTTAAATGTTTCGATGGTTTGATCACCCTTACCTCTTTCGACAATTGATACAATTAATGTTGTTTTATTCATAAGCTTCTTCCTCAAAATAAATTACATCTAAGTTATCTTCACATAGTTTATTTAATGCTAGTTTATTTGTCTTATATACTTGCATTGTGTTAATTAAACCTAGTATTTGAATTGTAATTAATGGTGTCATTGCGACCATCGCAACTATTCCAAAAGCTTCTGTAAGAATATTACCACCAAGACTATTACAAGCTCCTGTCGCTAAAGGAAGTAAGAATGTAGCTGTCATTGGTCCAGACGCAACACCACCAGAGTCAAAGGCAATACCTGTATAGATAGAAGGTACTACAAAAGATAACAATATCGATATTGCATATCCCGGAATTAAGAAATACAAGATAGATATATGATGAATCATACGGAACATAGCACATGCGATAGAAAAAGCTATACCTATACTTAATGCATGTTCAATTGCCTTAGCAGAAATTGAACCATTACTAATTTCTTCAACTTGATGTGTTAATAAGATAACTGCAGGCTCTGCTTTTACAATGAAATATCCTATTATTGCACCGAATAGTACTAATAGATACGGATTTCTTAATGCTAAATATTCACCAATTAATGATCCTGTAGACATAAAACCAACATTAGCAGCTGTAAGGAATAAAACTAAACCGAGAAATGTATAAATTAAACCTATACCAATTTTAATTAATGAATGTTTACTAAAAGTACGTGTAAATATTTGAAACAAGAAACATATCGCTACAATTGGTAGAAATGCTACAAATACTTCATGAAAATATACTGGTAAATTAGTTAAGAATGCTTGTCCAACATCATGCATGTTATGAATTTCTAATATGCTCGTACTAGTTGTATAGGCATCCGTTGGTTTATAAAATAAGCTAAGAATTAGTACTGCTAAGATTGGTCCAATAGAGCATAATGATATTAATCCAAAAGCATCATTACTAGCGTTCTCATCATCTCTACTTCTTGCTAGACCTATACCTAAAGCCATAATAAATGGCACTGTAATTGGTCCTGTTGTTACTCCTGAAGCGTCAAAAGCTACCGCAACAAAATTACGATCTACAATTAAGGCAAGAAGAAATACCACACTATAAAATACAAGTAATAGATTTCTTAACTTTAGATATTTCATATTCCTGATTTGTCCAACAACTAGAAATAATCCAACACCTATTCCTACAACTAATATTAATACAAGATTCGGTATAGATTGGATTTGACTAGCTAATACTGATAAATCTGGTTCTGCAATTGTCACAACAAATCCTAAAACAAAACATACAAGTAATGTGAGTAAGATATTCTTACTTTCACTTAACTTAATCCCAATTTCTTCACCCATTATGGTCATACTCATTTCTGCACCAAGTGTAAAAAGTCCCATACCTACTACAAGCATGATTGATCCAATTACAAATAAAGAAAATACATCTGTTGATAATGGTGTAACTGTCATCGCTAATAAGATGACAATAAAGCAAATTGGTAAAACTGCTTTACATGATTCTAAAATCTTTTCATATAGTTGTCGTTTAAATTTCAATTCATCCACTTCCTTTCTTTTTATTAGGCAACTGTATAACTAAGCACAAAGTAACATAATTTTTTAGACATTTCGATATACAAAATATTTTTTTTGATTATTTTTGAGGATTTGCGATTTTTTTGCGAATAATATATGTGTAGGGAAGAAGAAAACAATTCTTAAATGTCGAATTTTTTGCGTAAATCATATTAGATAACTCCTATCTTTCTTCTTCCTTTACACAAATTTTACTTAAGAAAATATATGATTTTACATCCCTTTCATACTATAGATATGGATTAATGGAGGGATTTTGTGAAACAAGCAGTAATAGATATCGGTTCTAACTCAATGCGATTAACTTTATATGAAATAAATGATGATGGCTTCAAAATTTTATTTCGTGAAAAGATTATGGCAGGACTAGCAGGATATGTTGAAAGTAATGTTCTTACTAGTGATGGCATTAAATGTGCATGTGATGGATTATTAGAATTTAAACATACATTAGAAGCACTAAAAATAGAGAATGTATTTGTATTTGCGACAGCTTCTTTAAGAAATATCGCAAACACTGATGAAGCCGTAAATGAAATCAAAGTAAAAACTGATTTTGATGTAGAAGTAATTAGTGGTGGAGTAGAAGCTACACTTGGTTATTATGGTGCCTTACAAGAATTATCCATATCTGATGGCATATTAATTGATATTGGTGGAGCGAGTACAGAACTCGTAACATTCAAAGATAATGAAATTTTAACTTCTCATAGTTTTTCTGTTGGCTCATTAAGTCTATACAAAAAATGTGTAAAAAACATCTTACCTGGTAAAGACTCAATGAAAAAGATTAAAACCATGATTAAAAAGACAATTCAATTAGATAAATCATACGAAAAAGAAACACCTAATACTTTTATTGCAGTAGGAGGTACTGCTAGAGGTATCTTAAAATTAGCCCAAAAATATTATGGCCTAGATTCTAGTTGTCATATTATTACAGCACAACAATTACGTGGTTTATCTGTTCTATTATGTCGTAAGGAACAAGATCGCATTAATCTCATTTTAAGACTTGAACCAGAACGTATTCATACACTCGTTCCTGGTTACATGATTTTACAATATATATTCGAATACTTTGACGCTGATGAAATGATTGTCAGTGATTATGGTGTACGTGAGGGATACTTATGTCAAAAACTACTTCCGAAAAATATCCATACAGCCAAAACAGAGAACTAAGTTGGCTCGCTTTTAACAAGCGTGTATTAGAAGAAGCAGGTAACACTTCTCTTTATCCCCTAGAACGTTTAAAGTTTGTTTCTATTTTTTCTAGTAATTTAGATGAATTCTTTATGATTCGTGTAGGCAGTTTATTTGACTTATCTCATATCTATCCAAAAGATAGAGATAATAAATCAGGTCTAACTGCTAGCGAACAATTAAACGCAATACTTCATACTGTATCAAGTTTAATGACACTCAAAAAGAATACCTATTTAAGTGTTATGAACGCACTAAAAGAATATGATATTCAAGATTTAACTTATGATGAATTATCAAATGAAGAAGAATCTTATATAAAGACATATTACAAAAATAATATTTTACCTCTTCTTTCTCCAATTATTATTGGTCCTCATCATCCTGTACCGCATCTTGTGAATAAACAACTCTATATAGCGACTTTGCTAAAAAGTAAAAAAGAAGGATATAGTTTAGGGATTATTCCTGTACCCGAAGCATTACCACCATTTGTACGTTTTGAGCAAAACAATCATTTTATTCGTTTAGAAAATATCATTTTAAAGAAAGCAAGTTCTTTATTTGGTAGTGCATATAGTGTACAAGAAAGCTGCATTATATCTGCTACACGAAATGGTGATATTAGCTTAGATGATGAAAAATTTGAAGATAGCGATATAGATTTTAGAAGTATCTTTTCTAAAGCATTAAAGAAAAGAGATCATTTAGCTGTAATGCGTCTAGAACTTAGTCATTCCGTATCTGATATATTCTTAACGAAACTAATGAATATTACGCATACTACTAAAGATCAAGTCATGATTGATATTTGTCCTTTGAATATGCATTATGTTTATCGTTTAGTTAGTAGTTTTAGTGCTATACCTCAACTTCACTATCCAAAATATACTCCTAGATGGCCTGAAGATTTAATTAAATCAAAGAGTATCATCGATCAAGTATTACAAAAAGATAAGTTATTATTTTATCCTTTTGATTCTGTAGACCCATTTATTCATTTATTAAATGAAGCAGCTGACCGTAAAGATGTTTTATCTATTCAGATTACAATCTATCGTTTAGCATCTTCTTCTAAGATTGCGCATATATTATGTCGTGCTGCAGAAAATGGTAAGAAAGTATTAGTACTAATGGAACTAAGAGCACGTTTTGATGAAGAAAATAATTTATCTTACTCAAAACAATTAGAAGATTCTGGTTGCCAAGTGATTTATGGTATTGAAGGATATAAATGTCATAGTAAGATTTGTTCTATCACTTTACGTAAAAATGGACATATGCAGACAATTACACAAATTGGTACTGGTAACTATAACGAAAAAACAAACTCAATGTATACTGATTTGAGTTATATTACTGCTTCAAAAGATATCGCAGAAGATGCCTCTAGTTTCTTTAGAAATATGTTAATTAATAATTTACATGGTAACTATCATCACTTATGTGTTTCTCCACTTGGTATCAAAGAATTATTACTTAATAAATTAGATCAAGAAATTCAAAAAGGAAAAGATGGTTATGTATGCATTAAAGCAAATTCCATTACCGAAAAAGAAGTTATTGATAAATTATCTGAAGCTAGCCAAGCAGGTGTAGAAATACAACTCATTATTCGTGGTATTTGTTGTATAGTACCAGGTATTGTAGGTTATACCGAAAATATTCATGTGACTAGTATTGTTGGTAGATTCTTAGAACATGCGCGTATTTATCGCTTTGGTAAAACAAACAGTGAATATTACATTTCTTCTTCTGATTTAATGAGTCGTAACTTAAATCGTAGAGTAGAGATAGCTTGTCCTGTTCTTGACCAAGATATTTGTCTAAAACTACAAGAAATATTAGATATTGAACTAAAAGATAATACGCAAGCTAGTGTTTTACAACCTGATGGTACTTATTATCGTAAACAAGATAATCAAGAAGAAAAGATAAATAGCCAAGAATATTTTATGGAACATTCTTTACATTCCAGTGTCAAAGAAGCACATTCCGAAAAAAAATTAGTAAAACATTTCATTTCTTTGTTTAATTATTTGGATAAAACAAAGTAAAATATTATTAGAGGAATTCATTATGCATAAAATATTTCAAAAATTAAATTCGAGTAAAGCCTTTAACAAACTTTCAGAGAAAGAATTTGCATGGGTCTTATATGATGTAGGTAATTCTGCCTTCATCATGCTTGCTTGTTCACTCATTCCTATTTGGTTTAAATCACTAGCGATTGGTGAAGGGCCTGGAATGTTAACATCAGATGAAGCTACAGCATATTATGCTTTATCTATTTCTGTCGTAACAATTATCATTGCCTTCTTAGGACCAGCATTTGGTAATATAGCCGATCACAAAGGAATGAAAAAAATCATATTTACAACTGTTGTGAGTGTTGGTGTGATATGTTGTGTTATCAATGGTTTTGCGACGAGTTGGTTATTATTCCTAATTCTATATATCATTACACGTATTTGTTATAATGCCGCAAATGCCATATATGACTCAATGTTAAATGATATTACTGATGAAGAAAGAGTCGATGAAGTTTCTTCTTATGGTTATGCTTGGGGATATATTGGATCATGTATTCCTTTCCTTATTGCTTTAATTGCTTATGTATTAGGACCAGATATGGTAGGTATACTATCTAGTTTCTTATCTCGTTTTATTGGTTGTACTGTTACTGCCGCATGGTGGGCTGTTGTGACGATTCCACTACTAAAGAATTACGATCAAAAATATTATACAGAAAAAGAAAAACATGCATTCTTGAATTCATTTAAAGAAATCTGGAAAACAATCAAGAGAATTGCTACAAAAGATAAGAAAGTATTATATTTCTTAATCGCATTCTTCTTCTATATTGATGGCGTAGGAACAATTATTGATAACTGTATCAATATTGGCACAGATTTAAATTTAAGTACTGTTGGACAAGTTATCTTCTTATTAGGTACACAAGTTGTCGCATTCTTTGGATCATTATTCTTTGCGAACTTATCTAAAAAATATACAACAGCTCAAATCTTATATATCTGTATATTTGGTTATTTCTGTGCAAGTTTATATGCATTACGTTTATCTACATTATTCCATTTTGCAATACTTGCGTTAATCGTCGGCTTATTCCAAGGATCAATTCAATCTATGTCTAGATCCTACTACACAAAGATTATTCCTGCAGAGCAATCAGGTGAATACTTTGGTTTATACGATATCTTCTCTAAAGGAGCATCTTTCTTAGGTTCACTTGTAATCGCTGCAGTTAAACTATTAGGTGGAACAATTAATGTAGCAGTAGCTTGTCTAGCAGTATTCTTTGCATTAGGATTTGTATTCTTAAGAATTGCGGATAAACAAGATAATTTAAAATAGTATTATTGAAAAAAGTAGATGCAGATCAAAAAACATATAGCATCTACTTTTTTATATACTCAAATTATATTCAAACAAATTTACTCATTATAAGAATTTGTTGAAAACTGGCAAGAAGATTTTTGAGATATATGTCCTAGGGAATTTATAAAAATTCCTAACAGAACAAAAAACACCCTGTTATCTCTTACATAATGCTTTAATCCTGTCTGCAAATCTTGATTTTTAATTTTCTTTTATTTTTTTCAAATCAATCAAAACATCTGCTAATTTCGTAACATTATCATCATGGCTAACAATTACAACTGTCTTACCATTCTCCACAAATTCTCTTAGGTAAGATAAAACAATATCTTTATTTTCAGGATCTAAAGATGCTGTAGGCTCATCAGCTAAAATTAATTTAGGATCTTTTAATAGTATTTTTGCAATAGTAACTCGTTGTTGTTCGCCACCCGATAACTCATATACCTTCTTTTTTAATATGACATCTTCTAGTTGTAAACTCTCAAAGATTTCTTTAATGTGTTGTTTTCTATTCTTGTCTTTTTCTATTTTATGAACCAAAAGTAAGTTTTGTTCAACAGTTTCATTTTCTATTAATCCATAATCTTGAAAAATAAAACCTATATCTTTTCTCAGCATATCTTGGCATTCTTTTTTATTCTTTATTTCTTTTCCATCATACAAAATTGTTCCAGATTGATATGGTTCTAAAAAGCCAATAATATCTAATAACGTTGTTTTTCCACATCCACTAGTTCCATATATGCAAGTCATTTTATTATCAGGAATAACTAAATTTAAATTTTCAAAGATAACCAAGTTGCCATATTGTTTATGTAAATTTTTAATTTCAATTTTCATTTTATCTCCTTATTCTTCTAGTTTTGTATTTAAACCATAAATAAGATATAAATTCTATAATTAGTAAAAATAATGCTGAATATACAATATTAATTGTTAATGAGCTTCTAAATTCTTTTAAAATCAATAACAATAAACCTATAATCATTGGTGAAGCAATTTTCACTATATAATTTTTGAATTTATATGGTAATACGCCTTCTACTTTTGATAAATAATATCTCGTTTTATTACATTCTATATCAGTATTTACTAATAATCGGTGAGCCAAAAAATATGCAATTAGCATAAGCAATAGTTTAAAGATATTCGTACTATATATATTTTTATAATACGAATAATATTGCTCATATCTTTTTACTGCCGGTCCCATTCTTAACGCTGCTGAGTAGCCATATTCATTAAACACACTATCCACATAAGATTGTGCTTCATCTAATGTACCATCATAATAAATTATGCTTCCTTCGATTTGTCCTTTAACAGCATCTTCTTCTGGCAAACATACTATTGGGTCTCCATTTGTATAATCTGAAAATAATAGTTCATATGGCGAATATGTTTTTGGAGAATTTTCATAATAAATAATATCTATATCTGAATTTTCAAATGTTTTAAATTGGACATAATATTTAATTTTATCCAAATCATATTCCTGTCCTTCTTTTAAATAAATAACAATATTATGATCATAATCGATTCCATCTTTTATTAATCCTTGATCTTCGATATATTCTACCTTCGTCACATAGCATGGTATCATTTCTAATTCATTTTCATATAAGTAATCTCTATTAAAGCGAATCAAATGATTTTTAGTAAAAGTTTCATAGACATTATTATAATTTTCACTGCCAAAATCAGTAAAATAGTCGGATGCATATCTTGTATTAAAAAAGTAATAGTTTTGTAATGATGCGTCTGTTTTATTAAACCTAGATTTCATTAAAATATATGATTGAATATTTGGAATAATATTTATCATTCTAGGCACTAACAAAATGATTGCGAATAATTTGACTACATAAGAAAAATAATATAATTTTCGCAGATTATTTTTTCCTTTTTCCGAAGATACAATTGGCATAAATTCAATCATTGGAAGAAATGCTAGAGATAAAATTTGTTGTGTTAATGCAAAAGCTAAAAATTCTACTGTTGACGCTAACAGTAACCCTCTAAATGCATAAAAATTATTCTTATAGTACATATATGAAACGATACAAATTACGAGTAAACAACTGACTATACCTATCAAATAATCCTTTTCATATAATCTGTAGAATATCTTTCCAGATGAAATTCCTTCTATTTTCATAATAGAAATTTTTCTTCTTAATGATAAAAACTTTGAGCATAATAAAATAAATAGAACTCCTGTTACGCCTACAATGGTAACTCTTTGACTATATGTATATTCAATTACCGATTTCAAAATAGACGGTTCTGAAAAATCACCAATATTTTGAGCATCTGCATAATTGCTTAAACCATATTGAATCTCAGGATATTTTTGTTGTAATTCTCCAATTACAACATCAATATTTTCTTTTAAATTATCTTCGTATCCTTTTTCAGCTAACAGATTATACATTCCTCCATTTGATTCGTCCATTACGAAAGGATATGCTTCAACAATTTCTTGATTATTTAAAAATGAAGCTATATGTGTTTTTCTATCAACACTATCAGTGCTATATTTTTCTACAATATTTGGATTAAATTCACTTCCATCCAACCAAACTCTTTTTTCAATACCATCTGCATTTGTTGTATAGGTGAATTGAATCAATTCTCGATTCGTTTCATTTTCAAATGTATAAACAATTTTTAATGCATAAATATGATTTTCTTTTAAAATAGTTTCGAAATTCTCATGAAATTCTTTTGATGGGGTATCATCAATTGTATGTGTGATTTGCAATTGATACATATCACTAAAATTTTTAGTGGGATCTCTATAGTAAAGAAGATTAACCACTTTACTAAGAGATACATTTGTAAAATTCTTCATTGCAAACCAAGAAGAAAATATAAGCAAAAACAAGCACAGCATTATAACTGATTTTTTCATAAATACCTCTAAAAGAATCCATCATAAATAAATGGATTCTTTTACCACATTAGCAATTTAAAATTATATTTTTATATTATCGGTCAGATGCTTTTACCGTAACATTCACTTGATATTGTAATGGTCCAGAATAGCCACCAGACTCAGCCACTAATCCATGAGCTACAACACTCGTTGTACCACTTAACCATCTTCCATACTCACCATATGAAGACTGTCCAAGAGCTGCACCACAAGCATACTCACTTGCACCAGCTCCAACACAAGGTTCATATTTATCATAGCTAAGTTTATTTGTTACTCCTGTCCAGTACATATTACTTCCACTACCTTGTGACCACCAAATCATATCTACTCTAGAATCAGATTGTGATCCAGAATAAGCATAAACTGTAACTAACGCGCTAATTGAAATTCCACAAATTAATAATGCAAAACAAATTATCTTTTTCAGTTTCATGACCTTGTCCTCCTAAGCGTATTGTAACCGCTTTCATTTTTGGAATCAAGTTTTTAAATTCCCAATTTCGAATATAAATTATTTGATTTAAACATTATAAAAATCATCACTAAACCATAATAAATCTTCTTGATTTAGCGATGATTAATTGCTTATCTTCTTTCTTCTTTTTCAGCATCGTAAAGATGTACACCACGGATAAAATATCCTTTAGAACGCATTACATTACCAATACGATTCACAAGATCTTTCTTTCTTGTAATACCAAATACAGTAGATCCACTACCACTCATTAACACTCCATCAAAGCCAAAATATTTTAGGTCTTCTTTAATTTCTCTAATCTCTGGGCATAATCTATAACTTACTTTTTCTAAGCTATTTCCTAGGCAATCTACTACTGTTAGATAATCGTCATTTTCTAACGCTTTACGCATCTTTAAGCAATCAGGATGTATTGTTTTAGACATATCTAAGCGATTAAATGCGGCTGAAGTAGAAACACCACGTTTTGGTTTAACAAGTAAGATATTAAAATCTGTATTAATCTTAAATGGCTCCAATTGCTCACCTATGCCATTTACATATGCTGGTTCATTAAAGATACAGAACGGTACATCTGCACCTACTTTTTTACCAACTTCTATTAGTTCTTCACGTGTCAAGTTTAAATGACATAGCTTTGTAATCATTCTAATTGCACTAGCCGCATCTGCACTACCACCCGCAAGACCTGCTTGAGTAGGAATATGCTTTGTTAAGTTACATGCAAAGTTTTCCGTTAAACCATATGTTTCCTTCATGACGTTAATCGCTTTAATAACTGTATTTTTATCATTTACTGGTAAGAATGTACGATTTAAAGAAATGGATGTTTCATCCGCAATATTCATTTCTAATACATCATAAAAATCTACTGGTGCCATAATCATATGTAATTCATGGTATCCATCTTCTCTAACACTTGCTACATCAAGACAAAGATTGATTTTCGCAAAAGCTCTATCCTTCATCTAATTATCTCCTTTACGGCTACATATAGCCTTATATATTCATCTAAATTAAGCATTTCTGCTCTTGTTTCTAATGCAATCTCTGCTTTAGCTAATACTTCTTTTGCTAGATCGCTAGAATCAAAATATTCTCTTAAATTGTTATATAGTGTTTTTCTTCTTTGCTTAAAACATGCTTTAACTAACTCAAAGAATTTTTCTTCATTATCAATACTATTATTTTTTTTATGTACAGTAAAACTAACAATTGCACTATCTACATTTGGTGCAGGATTAAATGCTGTTCTAGGTACATTAAATAATTTCTTAACATCATATAGATATTGGCTTTCTACACTCAATGCTCCATATTCCTTTGTGCCAGGCACAGCACTAAATCGATCTGCCACTTCTTTTTGAATCATAACAACAATCTTTTCAAAAGGTATAGAAGATTCAAATATCTTAAATAAAACAGGTGTTGTAATGTAATACGGTAAGTTTGCCGCAAACTCGATATGTTTATATTTTTCTACTAATGGTTTCAAATCATTTTCGATATCTGCTTCCATGAAATCTTGTAATACAATTTCAACATTTTTATATTCTTGTAATGTATCTTCTAAAACAGGTAATAGTCTTTCATCTATTTCATAAGATCTTACATGTTGTACTCTTCTAGCTAGTTCTTCCGTTAATGAACCAATACCAGGACCTACTTCTATTACAACACTATCTTCTCTTAAGTTAGACGCAATACGTGCAGTTACACTTGAGTCCACAAGAAAGTTTTGTCCAAAATTCTTTTTCGCTCTTAAGTTATAAGTATTTAGTATTTCTCGTGTTCTCGCTGTAGTCGCAATAGACTTATTCTTTGATTGCATCTTCTAACTCCTGTTTTGTTATCCCTAAGTAATTGATTCTTTCTAACATTGTTTTGGTATTTCCATCACCTAGATGAAATTTCTTACCAATCTTACTTCTTAAATAAGAACTGTTTTCTCTTCCTGTTAATCCTAATTCATATAAGTCACTTTGTATTAAATGACTTTTTTCATCGGTATAACTCACTAGATTTTCTAAAGCTTCTTGTAAAACACTAAAGTTAGCATGTTCTACACCAACTTTTTTCTCTGTTCTAGCATTTACTTTATCCACAAAAGCATTCTTACATCCAGGTACTGCTTCATTGATACGATGTCTAATACGATTACCTGGAGAATCAGGATCCAAGAATAAAATAACCCCACGTGTTTCATTTATTTCTTTGATATAAGCTAATGTTTCTTCATCTAGTGATAAACCATTTGTCACAATTGTATCACACTTAAAATATTGTTTTAAAGTTGCTGAATCATGCTTACCTTCAACAACGATGACTTCTTTAATTACTTTCATTTTGTCTCTTCTAAAAATCTCTTATAGTTTTCATCAATGATACTAGCCATTTCTTCTGTTGTAATGCCTCTAGTTTTCGCTAAGACATCTACTATATAAGGAATATTACTAGGTTCATTTCTTGTTCCTCTTACAGGTACTGGTGCCATATATGGGCAATCTGTTTCACTTAATAAATAGGATGAATCTATTACCTTACATACTTCTAATGCATGTCTTGCATTCTTAAATGTAGCTGCACCACCTAATGCAATATAATAGCCTAGCTTTGTAAATTCTAATGCCATTTCTGCACTGCCAGAAAAACAATGTAACAAACCTCTAGTATGATGTTCTTTCATGATGTTATATGTATCTTGCATGGCATCCCGACTATGGACAAGAATCGGTTTGTTATACTTTTTAGCTAGTTCTATTTGTGCAATAAATAATTCTTTTTGGGCTTCACGGCTATCACTTTCATAGTGCAAATCCATGCCTATTTCTCCAACTGCACTTATTCTAGGAAGTGAAATAATTTCTTCTAACTTATGCATTTTTTCTTCTGTAACATCATGAATAAATTCAGGATGGATACCATAAGCCACTTGATAATGTATAGGATCTTTGCTAGCGAATTGTATCGCTTCTAAAGCTTCATTTTCTTCTGTTGTAATAATCATCATGCGATATACACCAGCTTCTTTAGCTCGTCTTACTACATCATCAAAATCTTCTTTGAATTCACTCGAAAAAATATGAGCATGTGTATCAATATAGTTATTAATCATCTTATTTTCCTAAACAGAATCTACTAAATATTTCATCTAGTAAATCTTCTCTACTTGTTTCACCTGTAATTTCTTTTAATGCATAGTAACATTCTTGTAAATCAATTGTTACTAAGTCTAATTCAGCACCATCTTCTAATGCTTGTATTGCATTCTGCATCGCATTTTTAGCATTTCTAGCTAAACCAATCTGACGTTCATTATTTAATGTATCACTTTCTGCAGATTGTATTTCTTTTTCATACTTCTCTTCTATCGCGTGAATTAGTTCATCTATCTCATGATTTTTCGCACTAATAGAAATACCTGTATCTAACTTCTTTTCATCATTCTTATTGTAAATAATGATACGGTCACGATCTTTTGTTTGTTCTAATAGTTCTTGATCTTCTTTTGTAAGTTCTTCTGTACTATCTAAAACAAGCAATACAAGTTGAGCTTTATTTAAAGCTTCTTTAGATTTTTCTATTCCTATTTTTTCAATCTTATCGTCAGAATCATGTATACCTGCTGTATCAATTAGATTTAAAGTAACATTGCCTACTTTTACACTGCCTTCTACTAAGTCTCTTGTTGTTCCAGCAATATCTGTAACAATTGCTTTATCTTCTTCTAGTAATGCATTCAAAAGTGATGATTTACCAACATTTGGTCTACCAACAATGACGGTATCTATACCACTACGGATTAATGTAGCTTCTTCCGCTTTTTGAATAATCAAACTAATTTCTTTGATCCATTTCTTTGCTTTAGGTAATATTTCTTCTTCTGTTAATACATGAACATCATCATATTCTGGATAATCTATATTCACTTCGATATTAGATATCATTTGTGTTAAATCTTCTACTAGTGGTTCTAGTATCTTCTTCACACTACCTTTTAGAGAATGTACTGCACTTCTAGCATTCATTTTATCTGATGCATTTATTAAGTCATTTACACTTTCTGCTTCAGATAAGTCCATCTTTCCGTTTAAGAATGCTCGCTCTGTAAATTCACCACGACGAGCAAGTCTAGCACCATTACCTAGACATAGATTTAATATCTTCTTTGTTGTATACGTACCACCATGACAATTAATTTCTATTACATCTTCACCAGTATAAGATCTAGGTGCTTTAAAAATACTAACAAGCACTTCATCTACTGGTTCTTTGTCATCATAAATTGTTCCATAGTGAATAGTATATCCTTTTTCTTTGGATAAATCTTTATCAAAAATTTTATTGAGTACCGCAAAAGCATCATTTCCACTGATTCTAATAATTGAAACAGCACCTGGTAATGCTGTTGCGATAGCAGCTATTGTATCGTTAAACAAGAAAAGCCTTCCTTTCTTTATCTATACTATTTTAGCAATAAAATGCATAAATAGTGTGAACAATTCATGATTACAGAAGAGAATTCCATGTTTTTAATATTGCGTATTTCAAACTTAGCGAATACGCAAAAATTGCGTATTTTGTTATAATTTCATCATGGGAATAAATATAACTTTAAAAGAATTACGAAAAAAGAAAAAACTTACACAAACAGAATGTTCAAAATATTTAGGAATTCCAAATCGTACTTATCAAAACTATGAAAATGATATTACTAAACAAGATTCTATGAAGTACTACTATATGATTAAAAAGTTAGAACAATACGGTCTTATAGATGAAACTCATGGAATTTTAACAATAAAAGAAATTACAGATATCTGTTCTAATATTTTTTCTACACTAGATGTTCAATATTGTTATTTATTTGGTTCCTATGCCAAAGGCTCTGCATCCGAATCAAGTGACATAGATTTACTT
Organism: Lachnospiraceae bacterium; assembly: GCA_963593385.1. GTDB lineage: Bacteria > Bacillota_I > Bacilli_A > Erysipelotrichales > Erysipelotrichaceae > Bulleidia. The sequence goes on from CAVAZS010000005.1 coordinate 29,270, forward strand.
ATTTCAACATCAATTACAGGTATGCAGTTTTACGATTTAGTAGAATCATTACGAGAATATTTAAAGAAAAAAGTTGATTTACTCACCGTAGATCAACTCAAAGATAATTTATCTTTAACAAACGAAATATTAAAAGACGGTATTAAGATATACGGCTAAATTATATCCTTTCTAATTTAACTTCTCTTGTGTTTTTCAAAGCATAAGTACGATGTGATATAGATAGTACCGTTCTATTTTCACCAGCTTTAGCAATAGCTTGCATAATTAGTTTTTCTGTTAAAGCATCTAAGTTAGCTGTCATTTCATCTAGTAATAGAATGCTAGGATTTTTAACAATTGCTCTAGCAATAGATAATAGTTGTAATTGTCCTTGTGAGAATACACTTTCATTAAATGGATTATCTAAGTTATGTGTTATATCTTTTAAGCCAACAATCTCTAATGCTTTATATACTTCTTCATCTGTAACATTAGGATCTTTTAATGTAATTTGATCTTTTAAAGTTCCTCTAGTCGCCTTAAAACTTTGTTCTACGCAACCAAATATATTTCTTTTATCTTGTTCATAAATGCTAATAGAAGGAACACCATATATTTCAACATTTCCTTTATCACATGCATATAAACCAAGTATAAGTTTAAATAATGTACTCTTTCCTGCACCTGTTCTACCTGTAATTGTTACACTTTCATTACTTGCAATATTTAAAGAATAATCTTTAATGATTGGTTTATTTTTCTCATATGAAAATGTCACATCGTTTACTCTTACTGCATCTTGTTGCTTGTTAAATGTGCAGTTTGTTTCATTTACTGCTTGTTCTTTTTCATCTAAGAAGGCATTAATTTGAGATATACCAGCTAGAGCTGTTTGTATATTTTGTATTTCCATACCAATACTTTCTAATGGTGTAAATACTTTATTTACATATGTGATTAATGCTGTAGCTGTACCAACAGACATGCTAAATAATGCTTGCATCGAACTATTTGTAGTAGAAAGTATCATCATTACCGCAATGATTACAGCACTAAAAACAATAACTATAGGAGAATAAATCGAATCATAAAAGTTAGCTTTTTCTATTGCTTTATAACTCTTTTGAATAAATAAATCATAACGATTCTTCATATATTCTTCTTCATCTAGATTGTGGATTGTACATGCATTCTTTAGTGTTTCAGGTATAATTTCTCCCGCTTTAGCAATAGCCCTCCGATTTTCTTTTTGTGACTTTAGCATTCTTTTTTGTACGTATCTTGTATATAGCATCAATATTGGTGCACTAATACAAAGTAAAATACCTAGTCCAATACTTCTAGTAAATACAACAACTATAATTCCTATAACTGTTAATACATCTATTACCATAGAAATTACACCTTCATTAAATAGTGTTTCTATCGTATCTACATCACCAACAAAATAAGTTGTAATTTCACCAGCATCATGATTAATCAAATAAGATGATTCTATACGATTTAATTTCTTACTCATTTCACTTCTTAATTCATGTAATACTTTTTCACCGAAGATTGTAATAGATGTTTCACGTATCGTCTCACTTATACCACTGAATATTAAAACAACAAAATAAAGCACAATGAGAGCTAAAGGAAACTCATGATTATTCAATAAGTTATCTATACCTTTTTCTAATACTAGTGGTGGAAGAAGTGTCAAAATAAGTGTAACTATAATACTTACAATTAAGGCAATAACTAAGAATATATTATGTTTGATGGTATTTTTTAACACTTCAATCAAATGACTATTTTTCATATAGCCTCCTGTAATGTATACATCTTTTTATACTTCTCATTATTTTTTAATAACACTTCATGTGTGCTAACTTCTACTTGTCCATTATCAATGAATAATACTTGATCTAAGTCTTTAAATAAAGATAAGCGATGTGAGATTAGAATGATAATCATATCTTGATATTCACTTCTTAAATGATTATAGATTTCTTTTTCTGTAATCTTATCGCATGCGGAAAAAGGATCATCTAATACAATTATTCCTCTTGAGTGATATAAAGTTCTCGCTAAGGCAATACGCGATTGTTGACCACCGGATAACTTTATTCCTCCTTCACCAAGTAATGTATGAATACCATCTTCTAAAGCATTCACTTCATCATGCATGCATACTGCATCTAATACATGATCTATATTTCCTTTTTCTCCATAACAAATATTATTTTCTACAGTATCATCAAATAGTTCTAAGTGATGTCCCATATAACTTGTGACTGCATAATCTCTTTCAATATCTCTTAGCTCTAAACCATTTACTTTTATTGACCCTTGATAGTCGCTATCTTCTAGAAACATTCTACCTAGCGTTGATTTACCACTTGCGATTTCACCTGTAATACCAATAATTTCTCCAGCATGAGTACTAAAAGTAACATTAGAAAATATATTTTTCTTATCATAGCTATAACTTAAATCATTTACTTCTAGTGTCTTTACTTCTAATTGTTTTCTATTTTTCACTTTATCTTCTTGAGAAAGAATTGGATAGATTCTTACCCATGATACTTTTGCCTTTTGTACTGCATTAAATAACTTAGCCGCATGACCTGATTTCTTAGCCATCTTTGTAAAACAAGAAATATATGTCGTTAATACCGCAATACTCCATATACCCTCATTTACATTTTTTGCTCCTATAAAAAGGATGAATACCATACCTAGCATAGAAATCACTTGATATAAAGGCTTTAGTGCTGTTTCAAATAAATTAGAACGTATTGTTTTTTCTTCATAATCTTTTAAGTCATTTTCATATAACTTGTGCATATGACTTTCTTGACCAAAGATACGATAAGTTATCGCAAGATGAATACGGTCTAATGTACTAGCATTTAGTGATTCCGCACTCTTCTTTGCAATATGCGTATTTTTAGCGACAACTGGTCCTAACTTATCCGCAATGATATAAGCAAATAATTGAAATATTATTGCGAGTAACGTGAGTTTATAGTCATATACAGCTAGCATAACAATATAGCTAATTAGTGCTATACCTGTATCAAATATTTCTGTTGTGAACTTTCTAATTCCTTCACTACAAGCATCTGCGTCTTGTATCGCTTTAGTCATGATAGATCCAGAATCTTCTTTGTTTTCTTTGCCAACTTGATTTACAAAATGCCAATAAACATCCATCTTAAGATTTCGATTTATTTCATTACCAAACTTACGAACATAATATCTTTTTAGGTATCTAGCAACTTGCACGATAAAAATAACAAGTACATATAGTAATACAAGTTGAATCATGATGTTACTGGTTTTAGTACCCTCATAAATATCCACAATACTACCTGCAAGTTGACCTTCAAAGTATGGTGTAGCCGTTAAACCAATGTTATAAATTAATCCTGTAATAGTAATGAGTAAAAGATATTTCTTTTCTCTTAAAATATAATTCCAGAATATATTATTTTTCATCTTTATTACTCAAAAGCGTTGTAAATCCTTTTCTGCTTTCTTGTTTAGAACGTAAATATAATACAGTTAATGTATTAAAGAATGTTTGTTTTTCATGTTCATCTAATGTGCTCATTAACCATTCAAAGAACTCTTCTTCGTATCCTATTAATTCTTGTTTTAGATTCTTTGCCTTATCTGTAGAATAGATTAACTTTGTTCGTTTATCTTTTCCTACTTTTCTTTCGATATATCCTTTTTCTTCTAAGCTAACAAGTTGTCTAGCAACAGCAGCTTTATCTATTTTTCTTTCTTCTACTAGTTCTTTTTGACTAATTCCTTCATGGTGACGAACTAGATGTAATAACGTTTCTTCACTTGGATATAACTTATTTTCTTGTTCACGTAATTCTTTATACTTTGTCATTTCTCTGACAATTTTAGCCATATATCTATATTCTGCCTTATCTTCCATATAGCCTCCAATATTTGTTGACTTAATTATTATATCTTTGTGAGTTTTATGTCAATATGTAACAAATAAAAACTCCTGAAAGTCAATTGATTTCAACTTATCAGGAGTTTCAGACGTAAGAATTTTCTTAATTAAAACAGTAATAGAATATTGTAATAAACAATTACTAGCCCTACAAATAACAATGATTTTGGTAATGTTCTAAAAATTAATGCACCTAAATCTATTCCAAAATCATCACTAGCAATAACTAAGCATACGTGTGTTGGTGAAACTAAACTAGCCGCATGGCAACAACACATTAGTAAAACCATAAGTGGCATTCCAACATCTGTTATAGTTGCAAAAGCTATAGTCGTGCCTAATGCAATAATTCCGTTTGACCCTGTAATAATACCGCCAACAAAGAATAAAATAACAAACGCTAAATATGTAGGTATAGGCAATTGAATTAATAAACCCGGCAAAATTGCTAATACGCCACTATATGAAATAAATTCTTTTAATACTAAAACTAAGAATGTATTTAGCATCATTTTCTTTTCAAATGATTTCCAAACATAACCCTTTAATTCATCTATAGAAAAATGATATACAAATATCCCAATTACTATAGCAATAATTACTGAAACAACAACATTTAATTTAAATGCTAATATTAAGAAAACGATTAATAGTAATGACCATAAATGTTTAAATAGTCCTATTACGTTATCTTTTTTTGAAGAATGATCATCTTCATCTAGTTCAAGCTCTCTAGGTAATTTTCTTAACGTGAAGACGTATCCAATTAAGAACAAAATAATAATAGGAACAATCATTCCGACAACAAATTGAGATAGTGGAACTCCTGAAAGATTACTCATCAATAAAACTGCGGCATATGTAGGAAGTGTACTTTCAGGAATATGTCTAAACCAGTTAGATGTAAATGCTTGATCTGTCGTATCTAAATAACCATCAGCTGTATCTTTAATAATGCCATCGCAAATTAACATTGCCCCTGCACTTTGTAATAGTCCTATAAACAAAGGTGCTACAGAAGCTGTAACTCGGCGATTATGAAATAGGCAATCTAAATTTTTACGTGCTTTTTCAATTTGTTTCCTTGAATCAAGCATATTTTGTAAAAACGTAATTAAATACAATGATAATAAGATTTGTAATGATCCCCATGTTGTAAATGCTTTTGATGCAAGTACTCCACATTGTAAAATATCAATTCTATAAAGAAATGCGGATAAAACTAGTCCACCAATAATTGCAATATATAACGGTTTTTTTAATAGTAATAAAATAATAATTGTAAGGAATATTAAGCCTAAATAAATTACACTCGTCATTTATTTTCTCCATTCTTTTTTTTAATATGCAAAAAATAAACTCATTCCTTTTAATTACTTTGTGTTATTTCTCGATGTTTCGAATATGTAAATATACAGTATTCTTAGAAATGCCTAACTCTTTCGCGACTAATTCAACAGCATTTTTCATTTTAAAAACACCCTGAGCATATAGATAATTTACAATTTCTTTATTTACATTCTTTTTATCTATTGTTTGATTACCATATATATCAATTTTAGCTTTATTAATAAGACGAATCACATCGCTATCTTCTGTTTCATTCAAGAAATGTTCATCTTCAATATTTTTTGTTGGAACAAAAGAATTAATAATATCTGCATATGGTGTGTTCATATAAAAATTAATACACATCATACCTATAATACGATCATACTCACCCATAATTGCAATAGATGTTGACTTAAGTAATTCACCTTGTTTGTTTGTACTAAAATAACATTCATATAGTTTTTGGTTTCCTTCAGATCGTATTTTATTAAGCATTTCAATCGCAAAGTCTGTAATAGGAGACCCTACACTTCTACCCGTATGAAATCCATTAATAATTTTTATAACAGAACGTTCTTCACTTTCTAAACTATGTAATACAATTTCATAGCTTTTTCCTAAATATTCTGCTAGACCATCCATATATAGCTTATATGATTCTAAAATTGCCTTATCTGTTTTTGTTAGTTTAACTTCAATAAAAGATTTAGAGTTTGTTTTTTGATTTTTCATAGTAATACTCCTACTGCAATAATATCAAAATTTTAATTATTGCAGTAGGATAGCAAAATTATTTTTCCGCAATAGCTTCTATTTCGCAAAGAACTCCCTTTGGAATTTCTTTAACAGCTACACAACTTCTTGCTGGATTAGAAGTAAAGTATTTTGCATATACTTCATTGAATTTTCCAAAATCTGCCATATCAGATAAGAAACAAGTTGTTTTAATTACTTTGTCTAAACTGCTACCTGATGCTTCAAGAACTGCTTTTACGTTTTTACAAGATTGTTCAGCTTGTTTTTCAATCCCTTCAGGAACAGTTCCTGTTTCTGGATCTACAGGAATTTGTCCAGAAGTAATAACTAGACCTGTCGTTTCCATACCTTGTGAATATGGGCCAATAGCTGCTGGCGCCGAATTAGTTGAAATTTTATTCATTTTAAACCTCCTTAGTAAAATAAATTTCATTTATGTTTTTATCTTATCATGAACAATCATCAAGTCAATATAATTGATACTTCACTTTTGTAACATTAAATGCATACCAAAACCAATTTTTTGTAATTTTTCGCGTATTTTAGCGATTTTCAGCAAAAATAATTTTATAATACAAGTTAAATTATTTTTAATACATGTTGAGACGTTTTCAAGAAAGTAAGCGTTTTCTTTTGCAATTTTATAATTTATCTTGACTTATTTTAATACAAGTGGTTATTATGAATGCACAGGTTATATTTTGATATAGCACCAAATTGGAGATCTAATGAAGAAAATAGAAACACAGCCTTTATATGAACAGGTGTTAGAAAACATAAAAGATATGATTCGTAATGGAACATATGTTAAAGGTGACCAACTTCCAAGTGAAAAAGAATTAATGGATTCTATGGGAGTTAGTAGAGTTACTGTTAGACAATCATTGCGTCTTTTAGCTGAAGCTGGCATCATTGAAACAAAACAAGGAAAAGGTAGCGTCGTCAAAGTAGATTGGCAAAAATACTTAAATCCAGGTAAGTTAAGAGATCAAGCTGAAGAATATTGGAAAGAATTTGAATTATCCACACAAGCTAGAAGAATAATAGAACCTGCTATTGCTAAACAAGCTGCTTTAATGGCTACAGATAAAGATATTGCTCGACTTGAAGAAGCACATCACAACATGTTAGATCACATAGAAGATATTAGCTTAGTCAATGAAGGGCAAGAACTTCAATCTTTCCATTCCTGTTTATGGGATATTATTAAAAATCCATTATTAAAAAAGACATATGAAGATATCGCACCTTCTTCTGGATGTATAAGAAATCTTCCATCTATTCCACCAGCATCTCAAGCTGAACAAAGAATGGAAATTATCAAACAACATTCAAACATTTTAGACGCAATTAAGAATCATGATGGTGACTATGCATATTTCTATATGTTAGAGCATTGTGATTGGATATATAAAACATACAAACAATATTTTGATGAACTATATCGTTAACTTCATAAATACAAGGGCCCGTATTTTTAAAGAACGTATATATAAAAATTTTGAGTATTAATGTAAGCGCTTAGATTTATAAATACTAATTATGTTTACATTAATCAATTGTTATTTGGAGGTATTAACAAATGAAATATGATTTTGATCATGTTTGGGATCGTACTGGATCTGATTCCATTAAATATGAGAAACAATTGAAATTTGGTAAACAAACTGGATTATTACCATTTTGGATTGCGGATACTGATTTCGCTACACTACCTGAAGCGGTAGAAGCAATGAAAAAAAGATTAGAACATCCTTTATTTGGATATTCATTTACTGGAGAAAGAACATTAAAAACTGTTCAAGCATGGTATAAAAGACGTCATAACGTTGACTTACCAATAAGTGCATTTTCTCCATCAGAAGGTGTAGTAACATCTATTTCATTCTCTATTAAAGCATTTACTAAGCCAGGTGATGGCGTACTAGTATTTACACCTGTTTATGATCCATTCTTTGCGGTTATTAATAACCAGGATCGTAAACAAGTAGATTCTGCTTTAATTTATAAAGATGGAAAATATGACATAGATTGGGTTGATTTTGAAAATAAATTAGCAAGCGGAAATGTAAAAGCTATGATTTTCTGTAACCCTCATAACCCTGTTGGTAGAGTTTGGACATATGAAGAAGTAAAGAAAGTTGTTGAACTATGTAAAAAATATGATGTTGTTTTATTCTCAGATGAAATTCATGGTGATGTAGTTCTTTATGGCAATCATTCTACTTCTGCAGCTTGTTTCAGTGATATATATGACCATATGTTAGTTTATACAGCTATTAGTAAAACATTTAATATGGCCGGCCTACATTCTTCTTGTACTATCGCTCCAAATCCTGAATTCAAGAAAAAACAAGAAGATTCTTTACGTACTGCTTGGTTAATGAGTCCTAATTGCTTAGCAAATAGTGCAATTGAAGCTTGTTATACATATGGTGATGAGTGGGTAGATGAACAAAATGCATATCTAACAGGAAATGCTGACTTTGTTATCGAATACCTAAAAGAAAACGCTCCAGAAATTAAGCCTGTAAAGCCAGAAGGAACATACCTAATGTGGCTTGATTGCTCTGAATTACATATGCATTCCGATGAAATCGTCAAGCATCTAGCTTCTGAATATAACTTAGCTGTTGGCGGTGGCGCAGGATATGGTCCTGGCGGAGAAAA